>CAJKKJ010000001.1 GCA_905200435.1 uncultured Bacillota bacterium
TATATTACCATTTTTTCTATCTAATACCATTAATCTTGATTCAGTTCTTTCTTTTAATGGTACTTGTGCGATTAATTCTTCTGGTAAATTATAATCAAAATCATCAGTTTTCATTTTATTTCCTTTCTTTCGCAATTCTAATACTTTTATTTCCATATTTCTTCTTAATTGCATCAATAACTTTTTCTAACTTTTCATCATTTATTTTTTTCTCAACATTTTCAAATATAGATGCTTGATATCCATAATTCATAACTAAATTATCCAATCTAATTCCAATTAATCTTATAGGTTCGCCATCCCACATCTCTTTAAGCAAAACTTTAGCTTTTTTATATATTTCCAAACCCACATTTGTTGGATTAGTTAATTTTATTTGATGTGTTTTATTTATAAAACTATTGCTTTTTAATATAACTGCTACAATATAAGCATATTTATTTTTTTCTCTTAATTCAAAAGCAACTCGTTCAGATATTTTTCTAAGTTCATCATATCCATCTTCCAAATTAGTTATATCTACTGGAAGAGTAACGGTAGTACTTATACTTTTAGCACTAGGTCTTTCAACAATAACTTCACTATCATCAATTCCATGTGCTATATCAATCATGTGACCAGCTTGATTTTTAAAAAATATTGATAGTTTATTTTTATCATAGCAAGCTAAATCTCTAATTGTTTTTATACCTATTTGATTTAATTTCGGTACACTTTTTTTACCAATTCCAAACAAATCACCAACCGGTAATGGATACATTTTATCTTCCACTTCAGAAGAAAAAAGTGTATGGATTTTATTTGGTTTACTAAAATCAGATGCCATTTTAGCGCATAATTTATTGTTAGCAATACCAATGTTTACAGTAAAACCTAATGTTTCATTTATTTCCTTTTGAAGTTTATGAGCAAATTCTAAAGGATCACCATTAATTAATCTACTTTTACCATAATCTACATAACACTCATCAATGGATGCAATTTCAATATCTGGCGTATATTTTCCTATCAAATCAAACATAGCTTTACTCATTTTTTGATAAAACAGAAAATTAGGTGGAAATACTTTTAAAACACGACATTTTTTTCTAGCACTATAAAGTGTTTCAGCAGTTACTATTCCAAGTTTTTTACAAGGCATACTTTTAGCTAAAACAATTCCTGCTCTTCTCGATTCATCACCACCAATAACAGCATAACTATTTCTTATATCATATTTATAACCATTATTTAATAAATCAATCGCACTCCAAGATAAAAAAGCATTATTTACATCTATATGCATTATTATTCTTTCCATAGGCATCACACAAATATTATAGTTAAATAATTAACAAAAAGCAAGCGTGCTTGCTTTATAAATCTTCAACATCATATATATAAGTAGTTGTAAAATTTAAACTACCTTTTTGTTTATTTCCCATTGCATCATATGTTTCATATTTTACTTTTGATAGTTTTAAATTTTTAATTTTTTTAGCATTTACCCCTACTATACAAAATAAAAATACAAATACAATTAATAATAATTTTTTCATAGTTTCCCCCTCAAAGTAAATATAACACATTTATAATTTTTTGTCATATTTAAACAGATAATTTTTTGTCTATTTTTTTAACTATTGTATCAACATCTAATCCAAGTTTTTCAAGTATTATATTTCTATCACCTTGTGGAATAAATTTGTCTTTAATCCCAAATATTGTTATATTTTTATTACTTATTGATTTCAAATAAGATCCAAGTGAACCTATTATTGTTGATTCTTCATATACAAATATAGGTACATTTATATTGTTAAACATATTATAATCTATTGGTTTTATAAACCTAGCATTTATTACACCAACGCTTTTTTTACTTTTCTTACTTATTTCAATTGCATTTTCAACAAAATCTCCATAAGTTATAATATAGCAATCATTCCCTTTTATTATTTTTTCCCAACTACCAACATCTACCTTTTTATATTTAATATTTTTATATTCTTTTTTTTCTTTGGAATACCTTATACAAAAAGGTTTATTAACTATACTAGCAGTATACAATAAATTTCCTGCTTCTTCATTTGTATGTGGAACACTTATTATTATATTTGGAATTGGTAATAAAAAACTTATATCATAAATTCCTTGATGAGTTTCCCCATCAGCTCCTACTATTCCACATCTATCTATACATATTATAGTATGGGTATTCATTCTAGCAATATCATGTAACACCTCATCATATCCTCTTTGTAGAAAAGTCGAATATATAAATACATAAGGTATTTTTCCAGATAAACTAAGACCATTTGCCATTACAAGTGCGTGTTCTTCAGCAATTCCAACATCAATAAATCTAGATGGAAATTTTTCTTTAAATTCTAACAATTTACTTCCACTAGCCATAGCTGGTGTTAATGCAAGTATGTCTTTATTTTTTTTTGCTAAATTACATAAATGTTTTGTTATCACATTTGCCCATATACTCTTCTCTGTTATTACAGGTTCATTTAAATCAAATTTAGGAGCACCATGCCATACTCCTTTTTTATCATTCATAGCTGGTTTAAATCCTTTACCTTTTTCTGTAATAACATGCAATAAAACTGGACCATTTTCTTCTTTAGCTAGTTTTAAATAAGCTTCCATTTCATTATAATCATGTCCATTTATTGGACCATAATATTTAAGACCTAATTCTTCAAAAAAATAACCGTCTTTCAAATATATACTTTTTATTGAATCTTTAATATTTTTTGTTATTTTTGATAATGTTTTACCAATTAATGGAACTTTTTCTAATATTGTTTTAGTTTTAATTTTTACATTTTCATATTCCTCACCACTTCTTATTTTGTCCAAATAATTATGAATGGCCCCAATATTTTCATTTATACTCATTTCATTATCATTTAATATTATTATTATTTTGGTTTTTAAAGCTCCAATATTATTTAATGCTTCATATGCAAGCCCATTTCCTATTGATCCATCTCCAATAATTGCAATTACATTGTAATCTTTTTTTTCTAAATCTCTAGCATATGCAAAACCAAGTGCAGCACTTATACTTGTTGAAGAATGGCCTGCTTCGTAGCAATCATATATACTTTCACTTCGTTTTTGAAAGCCACTTAATCCCTTATATTTTCTTAAATTTTTAAATTCTTTATATCTACCTGTTATTATTTTTTGTGTATAACATTGATGTCCTACATCAAAAATAATTTTATCAGTTGGTGCATCAAATATTTTATAAATGGCAAGTGTTAAATCAACTATACCAAGATTACTCGATAAATGCCCACCTGTTTTTGAAACACTTTCGATTATATTTTTTCTTATTTCGTAACTTAGATTTGTTAATTCTTTATTGTTCATGTTTTTCAAAAATGTAGGATCTTTTATTTTATTTAAATCCATGTTATCACCTGTACATATAGATTACCACATTTTATCTTTGTTGTAAAACAAAAAATAAATGCAAACACTTTTTGTCTACATTTATTTTAATATTCTTACTTTATTTTTATTGTATATTCATTATATGGTGTTATTTTAGATAGATTTATTCTTCCACCCATACTTACTAGAGCATCATTTCTTGATTTATCTTCTCTGAATACAGCCATTTCTACTTTTTCAATACCACTTTTTTTCATTTGTTCAATTACTAATTTTATTGCTCTTAAATCATATCCCATTTTTGGAGCATTCTCATCAAATTTATAATTTAATAAACCAACCATATCTTTTGTTTTATAAGTTATTCTTCCTATTTCTTCTTTTTTTTCAACTAATAATACAATATAGTTAGTTATTCCATCTGCTGAACCTATTTTTTTAAGCGCTACTATACCATCTGATATATTATTTCCCATTAATTCATTCATTTGCCATTCTAATTCAGCAATCATAGCAGCATAATCTCTATTTTCTTTACCCATTTCTAATCTTCTTTTTGCATGTTGATATTTTTTATATAACTCTGATAATTTTTTTTCTTTTTCTGTCATTGTTTTCATATCAAACCCTCCCTGACTAATATAATTTTAACATATATTTTTTTTATGTCAAATTTATTTTAATTTTTTATTGGTAAATAATAATTTGGTATATTACCTTGTATTATTTTTATAGCCAGTATATTTGTTTGATTTATTGTTATATTTTCCGAATTTATTGGTAATATTACTTTTGTACTTATTTCTGTATCGATATATATTTTTATTAAAGCATTATTTATACCATAATTTTCAAGTTCTGTTCTAATATTACTTAATACAGCACCTAAAACTAAAAATTTTATTGGTATTTTAGGCCCTTTTGTACTTAAGAATACATTATTTAATGGCGCGAATAAAGGCATTTTAAAAACGATAGTATTTTGCATACTATCCATTTTTGTTTGAATATTTTGATTTATATTCGCTAATATATAATTTATTTTTTCAGCATCTATATCTATTGATGTTATTTTTTCATCTTCTTTTTCTATTTTAAATATATTTTCTTTTACTGAATTTTCTTTTATTGTTTCATTTATTATACCTGAAATTATTTTTTTTATTTCATGATTAGCATAATCCTGACTACTTTTTTTGATTTTATTTGATGCAATTGATATTATGAATAGTATTATTGTTATTATAATTATTATCCAAAATATACTGAATTTTCTTTTCTTTTTTAAATGAATTCTTTTTTTCATACTACATATTATGCTTTTTTTGTTATTAAATACTTAAAATCAATAATTAAATAATATACATTTTATAATAAAAAAAGAATAGAATCAATTTCTATTCCCACACTTAAATTTGCACTCCTTACACTTAGGATTCCGAGCAGTACAATGATATCTACCAAAAAGTAAAAGCTGATGATGAATCTTAAATAAATCATATCCTTTAAAAAATTTATTTAATTTAACTTCAACATCCAAAACAGAATCATTATCATTTGCAATTCCAAGTCTCTTACTAACCCTATCAACATGAGTATCGACTGCAACAACATTTTCATGAAATAATTCACCCAAAACAACATTTGCAGTTTTTCTACCAACACCATTTAAACTCTCTAAAAAGATTCTATCATTAGGAACAAATCCAACTTCATCAAGTTTACTAGCAATATCAATAATATTAGATGCCTTCTTATTATAAGAGCCTAAAGGTCTAATTATTCTCTTAAGATCATCTAAATCAGCATTCTTCAAATCATTTAAACTAGGATATTTATTAAAAAGAATTTCCGTAATCTCATTAACTCTCTTATCAGTAGTTTGAGCACTAAGCATTGTTGCAATTACCAACTCATAATCTTTATTATAATTTAATTCACACTTAGGATCAGGGATAATCTCATTCAAATAATCAACAATTTCAGTTGCTCTCATTTAACCAATCGTAGTCTATTATTTCAGGCTTACGTTCCTTTTCAACTTTATATTTCCTTTGATATTTTTCAACATCTTCCTTAGTCTTTAATCCTTGTGAATTCCAATTTTTCAAAATCGAATCAATATATCTTAAATTTCTTGCCCCATTAAATACAGCTTCTTTAAGAGCAAGAACAATAATTTCCGCACTATAATTTTCTGTAAAATCAGCAATTACAGCAAGTTCAGATGGAGATATAGTACGACCCAATTCTTTTTCAAAAATTTCATAAATATCTGTATTATCCTCTTTTTTTTCTTCATTTATAAGAAGCGCTAGTTTTTCATATAACTTATTTAAATTTATAAAATCTTTAACCCCATTATCAGATATAGTATCAATTGATATTAAATTATTAGAAACCAAATTATCTACAGATTCCATTACATTTTTTAAATCAACATTTAAACTAGAAGCAATATTTTGCGGATTAAAAATATTTTCATTTGTATTAAGTAAGAAAGTCAAAACAACTAAATCCTGTTCATTCATATTTAATCTTCTATAATTATAAAAAATTTTACTAGAAATAATTATTGGTTTTTCTTTAAGTACATTAATTAATTTATCTACCATAAGTCACCTTCTTACATATTATATCATTTTTTATACTTATTTAAATATATTTTTATACATTCGTCATCATTTTTTATTTTATTTTCAAGTATTTCTTCTTCCAATTCCTCAATTATCTTTTTTAAAGTATACCCAGGTTCAATATTCAAGTAAGCACATATTTCAAGTGGTTCAAATGCTATTTCAGATTTATCATGAATTTGCATATCATTATACTTTTCCATTATTTCCTTTTTAGAAATATTTTTTATTTCAGCAACCAAAGAAACAATATACAATCCTCTTTTATATATAACTTTAGGATCCAATATATTTTCATCCAAAGTCTCATTGATTTTTAAAATCGTTTCCTTTTCTTGTTTAGTAAACGGATAATTCATATTATTTATTTGAGCCCAAATTCCTAAAGAAGACTGAGTAATTTTTATATTCAAATCAATATCTAATTCATTTTCTAATTTCAACTTTCTAATCAAATCAATTCCATACTTATTATTTGGACTAGCAAATATACGTTCAAGTTCTTCTTTTTTTCTATAATAAGACAATTTTCTTAAATTACCCTTATATTTAACAATAGATTTTTTTAAATCATTATCAAGTTTAAAATTTAAAACAGTCGCGAATCTAATAGCGCGCAAAATTCTAAGAGCATCTTCTGCAATTTTTTTATCACTATCACCAACAGTTCTAATTATTTTTTTATTTAAATCATCCTTAGCATTCAATAAATCAATAACGTTTTTATCAGCATCAATACACATTGTATTCATAATAAAATCACGTCGATTCAAATCATCAAGTAATTCATCAACATAATTTATACTTTCAGGTTTCCTAGAATCAACATATTCATTATCACTTCTAAAAGTGGTTATAGAAAATAATGTATTGTTATATCTAATAATAACGCACCCATAATCAATATTTGCGATTTTAGTATCATCAAATATTTCCGTTAAATCTTTTGGTCTAGCATTAGTACATATATCAACATCAGTACTCTTCTTATTCAAATATAAATCTCTCGGAAAGCCACCAACAATATAAGCTTCATAATTATGTTCCTTTAATATTTTTAATACTTCAATTGCTTTTTCATACATTTTATCATTCCTTTATGTGAAAAAAAAGGCATTAGCCTTTTAGTTTAAAGCATCTTTTAATTTAGATCCTGCTTTAAAAGTAACTGCAACATGTGCAGGAGTTTCTACTGGTTCACCTGTACGTGGATTACGACGAGTAGCTGCTTCTTTTTCTTTAGCAGTAAATGTCATAAATCCTGTTAAAGCAACTTTCTTTTCATTTTTTAAACCTGCTACAACACCATTTAACATTGCTTCTAAAGCACGTGTTGCATCAGCTTTTGTCATGCCTGTTTCTTCAGCCATATAATTTACTAAATCTGTTTTTGTCATGTTTACCTCCTTCAATGTACGTAAGCTTATCTTGCCTACAATCTAATGTTACCATTTTTAAAAAATAATTGCAACACTTTTCTATATATTTTAATACTTTTTTTGCTTTTTTACACCAAAAAACAGTACGGCCTGATAAACTATACTGTTTTGAGTTTTCTAGAAATTGTTGTACCATTTATATTAGGCTTTATCTAATATAAATTCTAAATAGATATTATCAGTACCTACCACAACTTCTTATCATTAGAGTTTTTCTTTCTCATAAAACAATTGTTCTTGCTTAGCGCTGATAAGGATTTATTAATAACAATTAATAAATTTTTCTTGCTTTAAAGACCTAGAAACAAACTTGTATTATACTCTATATAATACCGACCATCTTCAGACAGTCATTCGTGATATACAATATCACTAGTTATTTTATTAGTTTATAAATTAAATGATTATATTAAATAAACAATAATTATAAAACATATAAAATATTAAGTACTTATAAGGTCTATTCTTACTAAGCAACTATATTTTAGCACATATCTTTTTATATTTCAATAGTTTTTTAAAAATTTTGTCAAAAAAATGCCAAAAAGGCATTTTATAGAACTATTGTTATCATTGTTGATGAACCTTTGTTTACAACTTTTGTTAATGTTTGTTGTAATTTATACCTTATTGATTCAGGCATAATTGACAATTTAGTCTGAATTCCCTCTTGAACGATTACATCAAGTGATCTTCCAAATATTTCAGATTTCCAAACATTATTTGAATCGGTATCTTTTACTAAATGATCAATCAATTCTTTAGATTGAACTTCAGTACCTATAATTGGTTCAAATGTTGAATCAACATCAACCCTTATCATATGAATTGATGGCGCAACTGCTTTTAATCTAATACCATATCTACTACCTTGTTTAATTACTTCAGGTGTATCTAATTTCATATCCTTTAAAGAAGGAGTTGCAATACCATAACCTGTTGCTTTTACCATTTTTAAAGCTGTTTTAACTTGATCATACTCTATTTTAGCTTCATTATATTCTTGCATTAACTTTAATAAATCCGTTTTACTTCTTATATCAACACCTATTATATCCTTTAAAACAGTGTTATATAATTCTTTTGGTGCTTTTAAAGTAATAGTAACAACACCTGTTCCAGTATTTACTTCTGAAATATATGATGATTCAATATACTCACAATCAACAAAATGTTTATTAATTGTTTCTATATCTCTTAATTTATCTACTTCAACAACACTTTCTCTTATTTTTTCAATATATATTTTCTTAAGCCAATTACTAGAATCCAAACAAGCTATCCATTCTGGCATATTAACATTTACTTCTAAAACAGGAAATTCATACAATGCTTCTCTTAATATTCCGTAAATATCTTTTTCATTCATATTTTCAATATTCAAAGGTGTAACAGGAACATTATATTCTTCTCTTAATTTTTCAGATAACTTTTCTGTTTCAGGAAGCATAGGGTGTACAGAGTTTAACAAAACAATAAATGGTTTCCCAATTTCTTTTAATTCTGTAATAACTCTCTTTTCACATTCAACATATTCATCACGTTCAAACTCACCAATTGACCCATCAGTAGTTACAACTATACCTATTGTAGAATGATCTTTTATAACTTTTTCTGTTCCAATTTCAGCAGCTTCAACAAAAGGTAAAGCCTCATCATACCAAGGCGTATGAACCATTCTAGGTCCATTTTCATCTTCGTAGCCCTTCGCTCCTTTTATTACATAACCAACACAATCAACCAATCTAACACTTGCTTCAAAATTATCAATCTTAATATTAGCAGCATTTGATGGAACAAATTTAGGTTCAGTTGTCATAATAGTTTTACCTTGAGCAGCTTGTGGTATTTCATCTAAACATCTTTTCTTTTCATATTCATCTTCAATATTCGGTACAACTAAAGTTTCAATTACTTTTTTTATAAAAGTTGATTTACCCGTTCTAACTGCACCTACTACCCCGAAATATATATCACCATTCGTTCTTTCGGTGATACTTTTTATTATATCTAATCTATCCATATTTACCTACTTTCATTAAAATATATGAGATAAATACTTCTTTATTACATTTTTTATAAACCAAAATTTTAAATCATAAGCATTCCTTGACTAAAATATGCAATTGTTATATACTTTATATATAGAATTTAAGGAGGAAACATGCAACTAGTTATATTAAATGAGAATGAATATAGAGCATTTACTGATAAAAGAAAAGCACATTTTTTAGAATCATACGAATGGGGAGAATTATCTAAAAAAAGAGGTTTTACTCCATATTATGTAGGTCTAAAAAATAATAATGAAATAGTAGCATCAGCTTTGCTTCTAAAAAAGGATTTATTAATGGGCTACTCATATTTTTATATACCAAGAGGCTATACTATAGATTATAATGACTTTGATTTAGTCAAAACTTTCACTTTAGAAATCAAAAAATTTTGTAAAGAAAAAAAAGGTATTTTCTTCAGGATTGATCCCGATATTAAACTTCATACAATTGATGAAAATGCAAAAGAAATAGATGGCGAGAATAATTATAAATTAGTTGACTATTTAGAAAGCATTGGTTTTAAACATAGACCACTTACAAAATATTTTGAAACAATGCAACCAAGATTTACATTCAGAATTGATTTAAAACCATCGATTGAAGAAATTGAAAAAAGATATTCAACCACTACCATTCAAAGAATAAAAAAAGCCAAAAAGTGTGGAGTAACCGTAGAAATTGGAAATCAAAATGATGTAAAAGAATTTTCAAGATTAATGAAAATGACAGAAAAAAGACAAGGCTTTTATTCACATGATGATAACTATTTTGAAGACTTCTATAAAGCTTTTTCTAAAAACGATCATGTAACACTATACTTAGGAAAACTAGATATAAAAAAAATTGAATCAAACCTTAAATCAGAACTAAATAAATTAAAAGAAGAATATAAATCAATTGAAGATTTAGACAACAAAAAAGCTACAAGCCAAAAAAAAGAATTATCTAAAAATATTACTAGTATTGAAGAACAATTAGATTTTTTTAAAGACAAACCAAAAGATACAATTGTTGTCAGTTCTTACCTAATTGTCCACTATGGTAACAAAAGCTGGGCACTATATGCCGCAAATGATATGGATTACAAAAGATTATATGCCAATTATTTAGTATATGAAAAACAAATAAGAGATTCAAAAGAAAGAAATATGGAAATATTTGATGTATTTGGTACAATTGGTGAACCAACATCTGATAATCATTTAGTAGGTCTACATGATTTCAAGAAAAAATGGGGCGGTGAATATACTGAATTTATAGGAGAATTTGATTTTATAATTAATAAATTTATGTATTTCGTTTATAAAAAATTAATTCCAATTAGACATAAAATTGTTAATAAAAAACTAAAAAAAAGTACAAATAATAATTAGTAAAATAAAAAGTTCAAACAAGAACTTTTTTATTATGGCAAAAAGAACAAAATAAAAACCCTTATAAAATAAGGGTTAATTATCAAGTGGTGTCCCAGAAGGGATTCGAACCCCTGACCTTTGCCTTAGAAGGGCACTGCTCTATCCAGCTGAGCTACTGAGACATCAACTAGATTGATTATACCTCTTTTTTTTTATTTAATCAAGTGTTTTTAACACACTTTTATAAATTTGTTCATTATTTACAACAAAAACAACATCTTTCACATCATAATTATCCTTAACAGACAATGAAATTACATGTATTACCTCTTCTAATATTTTAGAATTCTCAATATCATCAAATATATAATTATTAAAAGTTAAAGTCAAAATATCATTTTCATTACTCGTTTCCAATAATTTAGTATTACTATTTAAAAAACTCAATAAATTAGTATTATATGTATTAGTACTAGTTAGTTCATTAATAATAATAGAAATTTTTTCATCATTACTATTTACATACTTAGTAACCGGAACATAATAATAATTATCTTTATTTTTAGAAACATAATATATATTTACAGATTCAACATTCTTATAATTCTCAATATCATAAATTCTATTAACACCATAACTCCTATCTAATAAAGGAGGCAAAAATCGACCACTCGGTAAACAAGTTAAAATATCCCCTTCAACATATAATATAACACCTCTTACATCTTCTAAAGAAGTAAGCGTATAAACAACACTCGAAATTAAATCCTCTTCATTTTGAGCATTAATATCCAAAAATTCCCGACTAAAATTAACTTTTAAAATATTATCGACATAGTCAATACTTAAAACTCTTGTATCACTAGGTATAATCGCCCTAAATCCATTTGGTACAAACTCATTAAAAGTTCCCTCTATTGTTAAAATAGATAACAATTCTTTAGCTTTTGCAACTACATCTTTTCCCGATACAGGAACACTAGTTAAACTAACATAATTATAAGAATCAATCAAATATATATCATTAAAAACTAAATCGTTATTTTTATAATTTAATTCCTGATTAAATTTTTCTTCCTTTGGTATTAAATAAATGAGAGTCATCGCAAATAAAGCACATAAAGATATAAGAATTTTTCTAATTGACATTTTATAAAACATATCATCACCTATTCAAATATATGAAAAAAGCACGTTTTTATGTGCTTTTACAAAGTAATTTCTCCAAGTTTTAAAAGTTCAACAACTGCACCAGCTCGGCCTTTTACACCTAGCTTCTGCATTACATTAGAAATATGATTCCTAACTGTCTTTTCACTAATTTTTAAAATATCAGCAATATCAGAAGTCGTTTTATTCTCAATTAATAATTTAAAAACTTCGTGTTCCCTTTTTGTTAAAATACTTTTCATGCCTTTCCCTCACTTCCCTATCGGGTGGTTTATATTCATATTATTTTATGTACAAACACAAACATTTGTGAGGAATAAAAACCTATTTTTGAATATATTTGTAATAATTATGTTTTTGGATTAAGGAAGAAGCAACAAAAGCATTCCTTACATAATTATTTACTTCATCAACATAATTATCATCTACAGTACAATTTTTCTTGCACGTAAATTTATCTTTTAATGCATCATACCTACCATTTTTATTTAACCAACTATAATCACTAAATATTACAATTCCATCATTAGAAGATAATATATCTTTACCAATTAATAATCTTGAATCATAATTAAAACCAAATAAATTTAAAGTAGTTGGCAGTACATCAACAATTGAAGAATAATTATCTATTTCTACATTTTTATCCTTACTATTCCAAATTATTAATGAACTATGGTGCAAATTATATTTATCAGTTTTATCTTCATCACTTCTTAAATTTAAAGTTTCAAGACCAATTGGATTTAAATAATAAGGATAATGATCAGGTGTTATTATAAAAACAGTATCATCTAATTTACCTTCTTTTTCCAATCTTTCTACTAAATACTCTAATCCTCTATCTAAATCAATATTAGCAGATAAATAAAGTTTCAATTCTTCTGGATAATCATAATCTTTAACTAAATCATAATACTTTCTCGCAACTTCATTTTTATCATATTTATAAACTCCATGCGCACTTAAAGTAACATAATTAACAAAAAATTTATCTTCTTTTATATAATCATCAATTGTATTTTTAAACATTTCTTCATCACTAGCATGAAAAAAGTCACCCATTTTACAATCTTTAACAATTCCATCTTCACAAAATTTATAATTTTTAAAACCTAAATTTTTAAAATATTCTTTGCGATCATAAAAGAATCCATAATAATTATGATATGCAAATGTATTATAATTTTTTTGATTAAACATACTAACTAACATATAAGGATTGCTATTATTCATCGAATTCTTTAAATTAGATTCATTATCAGCTTTTGGTAAAATTCCCCAATCAGCCATATATTCCCCGTCACTTGTACTCTTCGAATAAAGAGGTGTATAGTAATTAGTAAAATTAAAACCTTCATAAGTCATTTTATATAATGTTGGCGTTAACTCTTTATCAATAGCAATTGGATATAAAGATTCAGCTAATATATAAATAACATTTTTATCTTTGTAAATACCAGTATATTCATTCTTTTTAGTCGCACTATTATATTTAAAATATTTATTTAATTCATCAATTTTTTTATTATTTGTTGTTTTATCAAAATCAATATCTAAAATATTATAACTATCATCATACTCTACTTTCTTACCAGAATAAACTTTTTCATTCAAACCAAACATTGTTCTTTGAATATCTAATCTTACTTCTGTTAAAACACCTAATTTTTGGGCCATCATTAAAGGTTGAGGTAAATTATAATATAAATTATAACTTGAATAAATTTTATTTTTTCCAATCAATAAAAACAGTAAAAAAACAATATGAGTACCAAAAGAACATATTAATTTTTTATAATTAATTTCTTCTTCAAAATTAATCTTTTTATTAAATACTAATAATATTACAAATGGTAACAATAAAAGTAATACAACATACCAATTTTTTAAAACATAACCTATTATATTTTCATATCCAGTAGCTGCATCTCCGGCCATTTTAAGAGATGCAACTGAACAAACATATCCCATCATTTTATAATATATAAATTGTAATTCATATATAAACATTAATAAAAAATATAAGATATAAAATAATATTTTATTTATTTTTTTACTGAATAAATTTTTAATAAATATTAGTATAAAACCGATTGCAAGACATGATAATATTGGACCTAATATATTGGCATCATAGAAAGTAAAAACATGATATATTATTTCTAAATATATTACTGATAAGATAATATATAAGTCCTTTTTCACTTTTATTCCTCCTTTGAACCAAGTTTTACTAAAACTTCACGTGGTTTTGATCCGTTATTTGGACCTATTATACCCCTTTCTTCTAATATATCAATAGCTCTAGCAGCTCTATTATAACCTAGTCTAAATTTTCTCTGTAAAAGAGAAGCACTAGCTTTACCTTGCTCGACAACAAACTCAACAATTTGATTATATAATGGTTCATCATAATCATCGGATGTATCAAAACTTGACTTCGCACCCATTTCTTCATCATCCATTAAGAAAGTTTCATCATATCGAGCTTTTTGTTGTCTTATTACATGATCAACAACTGCAGCAATTTCATCTTCTGATACGAATGTACCTTGAACACGAGTTGGTGTACTATCACCTATTGGGAAAAATAACATATCACCTTTTCCAAGTAATTTTTCAGCACCAGTTGTATCAAGTATTGTTCTTGAATCAATACCACTTGATACAGCAAAAGCAATTCTTGAAGGAATGTTAGCTTTAATTAAACCAGTGATAACATCTGTTGATGGTCTTTGCGTTGCAACAATTAAATGAATTCCAGCAGCACGAGCCATTTGTGTTATTCGCATTATTGAGTCTTCAACCTCTTTAGCAGCAACTAACATTAAATCAGCAAGTTCATCGATTATAACTACAATAAATGGCATTTTATGTAATTTTTCTTCTTCTGGTAATGTTTTATTTTGCTTTTCAATATACACATTATAACCAGCTATATTTTTATTACCAGTTCTTTCAAATTCATCATATCTTCTTTCCATTTCCGTAACAATCTTTTTTAGTGCCACATTAGCTTTTTTTGGATCAGTTACAACAGGAGTTAATAAATGAGGAACGCCATTATAACAACTTAATTCAACTTTTTTAGGATCGACTAATACTAATTTTACTTCATCAGGTTTTGTTCGCATTAAGATTGAAATAATAAAACTATTTATACATACTGATTTACCAGAACCAGTAGTACCTGATACTAATAAGTGTGGCATTTTATTTATTTCTGTTACTTTTGGCATACCCATTATATCTCTTCCTAGAGCAACTAATAATTTAGAATCTTTATTAGGGTAACTTTCCAATACTTCTCTTAATAAAACACCCATTAAATTCTTATTTGGTACTTCAACACCAACTGTTTTCTTTCCTGGTATTGGTGCTTCAATACGAACATCTTTAGCAGCCATAGCAAGTGCAATTTCTTTATTTAATCCAAGTATTCTACTTACTTTAGTTCCTGATTTTATTTCTAGTTCATATTGTGTTACAGCTGGGCCACAATGAAATGATATTACTTTCGCGCCTTCAATTCCAAAATCTTTAAATACTTGTTCAAGAACAGGAATATTAGATTTGGCATAAGTATCATTTGTATTATCCTTAGTTTTTGGATTTTTCTTAAGTAGTGTTATAGGTGGATACATATAACCACTAGTATCCATATTTTCAATTAATGGTTTAGTATCTTTAACTTCTTCTTGTTTTGGGGCTTTTATTTCATCTAAAGTTTTAACAACTTTAGGTCCATTTTCATATTCTTCTTCAGCTTGTTCTATTTCAGCTTTATCTTTCTTTCTATCCTTTAATGACCATATTTTCTTAAAGAATACACCAATTCCTTTAAACACTGAAGCAATATTTATTTTGAATAAAATTATTATTCCCGTTACACATAAAACAGCATTTACAACATATGCTCCTGTATAATCAAATAAAGATAATAATAGTGATGTAAATATTCCACCTATTATACCTCCACCAACAACATAACTATATTCTGGCTTTTTAATATTTTGAATAGCTGTTACAAAATTAGTATATGTATGGTTCCAAACATCTTTTATAGTTTCCGTTCCGCCTTTTAGATAACTTGTATGAGCAAGTACAAGTATTGCAATTAGTATTAAATATAATCCCCATAATCTTGAAGATGTAAAATATTTTGGTTTAGTTCGTTTGATTATACGATACATGCCATCAATAAATACTAAAGCAAGTATCACTTTACCATATGCACCAGCTAAAAATGATGCAAATGCAACTATAGCTTTACCTATAATTCCAAATTCACCTATTCCAATAATCGCACATAGTACTAAAAAAAGTCCATATAATTCAGTTTTATAACTTGTTTCTTTTTTTTCTTCTTTTTTCTTCTTTCTTTTTGCCATGTTGTAACCTCCATTATTAATCTAATTATATCACAGATCTCCTAATAATAAAACAAAATAATTATTAAAAATTATTAAAAAAGTATAGCAAAGCTATACCTTAAGGTTTAACAATATATGGATTGTTTTCTGTTCCATTGCCTGATAATATATCAACACCATTTTTTAATGAAACAGATGGTCTTACACCATAAGCATTAGAAACACCATCATTTCCAAGTCTTTCAGCATTATAATCAAAAACATGTTGTTCATTTGATTCTTTTACATATCTTGCTGGTGTCATTACCCAGAAACGTAAACCAGTTGCAAGATAAGAATCACTACTATATCCAAACCAACCAACACCTGCATATGTTATTTCATCAGCAGTTAAAAGTCCAACAGGGTATTCTAAATCGCCATTTCCATTTGATTTACTAACAGTAAATTTATCTATATCCCTGCTACAAGTCAAAGATGGAGTTGTTGAGGTAACAAGTCTATCTCTTCCAGCATATGCAAAATAAGTATTTGAATCAAAATTATCAATAGAATAAGTTCCAGTCGATAATGCTCTATCATTACACCATATAGTATCTTCTAACATTCCACTAAAGTTAGTCAAAATATTTTCTTTATACCAAGTATCAACAATATTTTTAACAGCCGAACTATAAGCATTTTGATTATGTCTAGTTCTAGTAATACTAGAGCCGGCTAAAGTTTCTGTATATTTACTAGTTCCTAAATCTTCTAAATGTGTTTTATACTTCTCCCTTTCAGCAATAAGTATTTTATCGCCATACATATAGCCAACAGAACTAAGTGAAGTATAAGTTATACTACCACTACTTTTTGAGTTAAATGCTGATTTTGTTTGCAATTGACTATTAGTACCTGTATTACTACATTTACCATTTGTTGGTACACCATTATAAACTATTTTAATACCACCAGTTTCTGTAGTTCTAACAATCTTCCAGCAATAATTAGCATATATCAAATTATTATCATTAACATTTCCTCTATAATAATAAATTGGATAAGTATTATTCTCAGTACCATTTAAAATATATACACCCTTACCATTCGTATTACTAGGTGCAAGCGCTAAATCAATTCCTGGAGTTGTATTATTAACATAAGTACTATTTATATTATCTAAGACAGCTTTATTTTTAATAGTAGTTAATAAATCATTACCAGCTTGTCTTCCAGTTGCTTCTACATTTATTGTAATATTCTTATTCATGAAATCAGCATCATCATCATATTCACCAAAATATGGCCATTTCCATTTGATAGTATGCGTCTTAGTCATACTTGAACCATAATCAATTTTATTAATTAAAACATAGTTCTTCAAATCAACCTTTTGATCATCAACAAAAAAAATCATATTAGTTGGCACATTTTCCCCTCTAAAAACAATACTATATGCAACATTTTCCGTACTACCAGTTGCATCCGCAACTAAAGTAAATTCTCCACTATCTCCCGGATTTATTTTTCCTTCAATAGCCTCACTATCAGTTGTATCAGCTAAATTTACACTAGTAAAAGTATTATCTTTATATTTGACATTAAAAGCAATTTTACCAGTATGACCAATAAGAGTACCATTTACTTTTTGTTTATAATAAGCATATGTACCAAAATATAATGCAATTAAACATAATAAAGTAGAAACACCTACTATAGTTTTTTTATCTTTCATATTTACCATCCTTACAATATCAATAGTACCATAAAAAAAAAGAAAAGTAAAGGTTGTAATTACGACATATTAAATATATCAGCAACTATTTTTTTACCATTCAAATATAAACCTGTATACTTTTCATAATAATCATCTATAAATCGATTTATATCATTTACAAATTTCTTGTCAACATTAAAACTATCTATTTTTTTTATATCAATATAATAATATAATCTTATTAATTTGATTACTTTTTCATCAACTAACATATCATTTTGGAAACAATTAGAACAAACTAATCCACCTTTACTAGTTGATAAACCAATTATATTATTTTGGCTCATACAAATAGAACACCTATCTAAAATTGGTTCAACACCCAAGAAAGTCAAGAATTTTAATTCAAGTATATTAGTCATAACCAAAGGATTAATACCATCATCTATTTTTTTTAATGCATCAACTAAGTTATAATAAATATTTTCATTAAAATTTTCTTTTGCAACCTGATAACTTAAATTTAGTAAATACATAGTAAAACCTAATTTATTAAAATCACTTTTAATATTTTTAAAATTTGAATAACTATCAAAATTATTTAGTATAGACAATTTATTTTCTTTATATTTTATATAAAATTTACCATATGTTAATTTATCGGTACAAGATCTAAGCATACTTTTAGGACTTTTACATCCTTTTGCTATCATTCCTATTAAACCTTTATTTGTTAGAACAGAAATAATTTTGCTTTTATCTCTATAGTCTATTTCATTTACAATTATTCCCTCTACTTCGTCCATGTTCTAACTCCTTATACTTCATAAAATATTCTATTTTTCCTGTATTTTTAAAAAGTAACCATAACATATCTTTCATATTCTCACCTAATATAGATTATGATTACTTTTTTATATTTTATTCATCTATTTCATTATAACCAAATTCTTTTATATATTTATCAATATCACGCCATGAATCAATTGTTTTTACAAATAGTTCCAAATATATCTTTTCACCTAATAATTCTTCAATATCATGTCTTGCTTCAATACCAATTTGCTTTATCATAAAGCCATTATGACCAACAATAATTTTTTTAATAGCATCTCTATCAACAACAATCATAGCATTTATTATTAATTTACCTTTATTTCTTTTCATTTGTTCAATAACAACAGTTACCGAATGGGGTATTTCTTCTCTTGTTAAATTAAATATTTTTTCTCTTATAAGTTCACTAACTAAAAACTGAACTGGCTTATTTGTAAAGGTTTCATCATCATAATATTTAATATTATCTTTTAAATATAATTTAATTGTTTTAATTAATTCATCTTTATTTTTATTTTTTAATGCACTTACAGGTACTATTTCTTTAAAATCATATAGTTCTTTATATTCCAATATTTTTTTCATTATGTATTCATTTGTCATTTTATCTATTTTATTAATAACCAAAATAACATCTTTTTTTACAGATTTTAATTTTTCAATAACAAACTTATCTCCTGGACCTATATTTACACTTCCATCAACAACAAACAAAATAACATCAACATCTTCAATACTAAAATAAGCTTCTTTATTTAAATAGTTGCCCAACTTATGTGTTGGTTTATGAATACCTGGAGTATCAACAAATACTATTTGACTTTCAGAATCATTATATATTCCTTGAATTACATTTCTTGTTGTTTGAACCTTATCTGAAGTTATTGCAACTTTTCTACCAACTAGATTATTTATTAATGTTGATTTTCCAACATTACTTCTCCCTATTATTCCAACAAATCCTGATTTCATTTTTTTGCCTCCCATTTATCTATCAATTTATTAAATTTTTTATAGAAGAACATTAACATATATATACATAACGCCATTAAAATAAATGTTAATAATATTAATTCTCCTTTTAGTAATGCAAGAGAATAAAAATCTCTTAAAAATACTACACATATTATAAAACAACTTATACAAAAATAAAATAGACTTTTGCGCATTTTATTAAATGGTATTGATAATTTAAATATAAGCATAAAACCAATAAATTCAATTAAAAACACATCTATAGTTGATTTTTCCATTTGTGAAAGATTTAAAAATAGACCTAATATTTCAACAAGTAAAACACTAACAACACTTGTTACACTAACAGGAACAGATTTATATAAAACATTTTTCAAGAAATCTCCTTTTACTCTATCTTTATTATCTTCAAGCGCTAGTACGAATGAAGGAATACCAATTGTAAGAGAACTTATCAAAGATATTTGAACAGGTTCAAATGGATAACTTACTTTTAGTATTAAGTAAATTAAAGTAAATAATATAGCATATCCTGTTTTGGATAAGAACAAAGTTGCACTTCTTGTTATATTATTTATTGTTCTTCTTCCTTCATATACAATATTTGGAATACTATCAAAATTGCTATCTAATAAAACAAGTCTTGATACAGCTTTAGCAGCATCTGAACCATTCGCGATCGCAATACTACAATCTGCTTCTTTAAGCGCAAGTACATCATTTACACCATCACCAGTCATCGCAACAGTATGTCCGTTTAATTTCATTCTTTCAACTAATTCTTTTTTTTGAAATGGACTAACTCTTCCAAATATAGTATTTTTAATTATTTCATCATCTATTACACTAACTTTACTCATATCAACATAACCATTTATATCAATATCAAGTCTTTGCGCAATTTTAACTAATGTTTCTGTACTATCACCAGATATTATTTTAACATCAACACCTTGTGATTTAAAATATTCTAATGTTTCTTTTGCTTTACTTCTTATTTTATCTTGCAATAAAATTAAAGCACCTAATTTTAATTCTTTTTCATTTTCTTCTTTAAATCCTAATGCAAGTACTCTATAATCAGAATATTCTGATACATTTATTCCTGGAAATAAAATTTCTGGTGCACCTAAAAAATAATCATGATTA
>CAJKKJ010000002.1 GCA_905200435.1 uncultured Bacillota bacterium
AAAGTAGAAAAACAAATAAAGCTGGGAAAAAATCCTTCCATTGATACAATTATACAAGCAATTAAGAAGATATATAAAGAGTATAATTGAAGATCCTGATTATATGTTGAGGATAATAGACATGAAGATACAATGATATATTTAAAGCAAATTGAAGAAATTAGCAAAAATGGTCGAGTAGTTATAAAATTAGTACTATGAAAAGGTGAAGAGCATAGTAAAAATTCTATAATAACATTAATGAAATTAAATAAAAGAACGTGGAACCAAACTATAAGAAATAGAGGAAAAATCATTTGGAAAAAAGGTAGACAAAAGTGAATAAAAGATGTATAATTAGAGTACAATATAAATAGGTTATTTGAGGTGGACAATAGTGCCATCCACGCACCTAAATGGTCAAAAGAGATGCAGGAAACGGCACACCTGCCAAATAAACTAAGACTAAGGAGCTATGATTTACATAGCTCTATAATTTTATAAAAAATATTTTTTTCAATTATTTTGCAAAATACCAACAAAACGGAGATACAAATTGTCTAAATAGTAGAAAGGTTAGGTGGTATATATGAAAAAAATAATAATCATATTAGTAATTATAGCAGTTGCAGCAGTTGGAACAATGTATTTGATTGACTCTATTAAAATGAAAAATGGTGAGGAAGTAGTATTTGGAACTTGGGGTAAAAAATATTCAACGGTAGTAAAGACAAGCCAAAATGAAAATATAATAGAAGAAGTGAAATACTCTAAAACAATTGGTGACACTACAATAGAACTAAAAATTCCAAATGGTTGGAATTATAAAAAAATGCAAGTAGCAGAAGATGATAATTATGATTATGCTTTAAAGCTTTATAAAAACGATGAAGAGCAGTATGCAATGATATATTTTTATAAAGAAAAATTTGGCGTTTGTGGTACTGAAAGAATATCAAAAAATATAAATTTAAATAATGGAAACGAAGTTGTTGTTGGATATCATTCAGGTGATGGAGTGTGGAGAGATATTCTTATAGATCCCAATAAAAACATTGTAGTAATTAATCCAAATCTACCAAAAAAGGAGGCAGATGAAGCGATTGAAATTATAAAAACTGTAAACATAAAGTAAATAATTTAAAAAAAGCAGATAGTTGATAATTATCTGCTTTTGTGATATAAAAAAACAAATAAAATTTATAGAGGAAAATATGGAAATAGTTGAAGTACATAATAGAACGGGAAATTTGATAAATGAGCTTGTAGAAATCTTGGAAGATTCAGTAAGAGCAACACATACATTTTTGGCAAATGAAGAAATAGAAAAAATAAAAGAATATGTTCCACAAGCAATTAAAGAAGTATCTGATTTAGTAATTATAAAAGATGAAAATAATGTTCCTGTTGGATTTATGGGAATTGAAGAACAAAAGCTTGAAATGCTATTTATAAAAAATAGTTAAAGAGGAAAAGGACTAGGCAAGCAATTACTAAATTACGGCATAGAATATTATTGCGTAAAGGAGTTAACTGTAAATGAACAAAATCCTACAGCTAAAGGCTTCTATGAACATATAGGCTTTAGAACATACAAAAGAAGTGAAATTGATGAGCAAGGAAATCCGTATCCAATTTTATATATGTGATTGGATGACAAGGAAAATGTCAGTATTGATGTTAGCTTGTTCTTTGTTGTAAATGGTAAATTTTTAATACATTGTTGTAAAAAGAAGATGGAGAAAAATATGGTGATTTTATAAATTATCCTCAAAGCCATATGGAAATCTGGGATAAGTATTATTATAAAAAATATCATGTTGATTTTGATTATTTTCCTAGAGGAAGAGTTGTTTATAATATTAAAGAAAATAAATATTATGTGTATCATGATAAATGTATAAAAGATTTAAGTAATATTGTTGGTACGGAAGATAAAGAAAAAATAGAAATAAGAGAAGATTTTCACTATCAATGTCATAAATGTAATAAAAATTATATTATGTAATAAGTAAGTATAACTAGTGCTTGTTAAGAATTGTACTCGAAATGGGGTGCAATTTTTTTGTACTAGTGGGTCAGATTTATGTAATTCTACGAATTTTATGTTAAAATATACGAAAAATGAAAAAAGGTGTTATAAACATGGAAAAGAAAAATAATTGGTTAAATATTTTAAAAAAGATACTAATTGCAACAGGAATTGTGGTTATAATTAGTGTAATAACAACCATAGGAATAGGAAATTATTTTGTTAATTATGCAATATTAAGAACCGGAAATGGTGGAGACAGAGAAGTAAAAAATAAAGAAGTAATAGAAGTTGCTAGCATAGATAACGAAACTGAAAGAATTATAGAAGAAAATCGAGAAGAAGAAAAACAACTTGCAAATGAATGGGCAAGTACTATAAAAAACGAAAAGGTTGAGATTACGGCAAATGATGGGATAACCTTAAAAGGAACCGAATACATAAAAGATGAACAAATTAATGACTGGGTAATTGTTCTACATGGTTATCGTTCAAATCCAGAATCTGTAATTTCAATAGGAATGCATATTTCAGAAAAAGGCTACAATGTACTAATTCCATATATGAGAGCCACTGGCGAAAGTGAAGGCGAATATATTGGAATGGGATGGTTAGATAAAGACGACTTAAAATGTTGGATAGATTTAATTATAAAGCAAAATAATAATTCTAACATTATATTACATGGTTCGTCAATGGGTGCTGCAACAGTACTCATGGCATCAGGAGATGAACTTCCAAGCAATGTTAAAGCAATAATAGAAGACAGCGGTTATACATCAGTATGGGATATATTTGCATCAGAGGCTAAGGCTAGGTTTAATTTGCCAGCTTTTCCAGTATTAAATATGTTTGAAATAGTTGCAAATTTCAGAGCAAAATACAATATTAAAGAAGCATCAGCATTAGAGCAAGTGAAAAAAGCAACTGTTCCAATATTATTTATTCATGGAGATAATGATGATTTTGTTCCAGAGTACATGTGTGAAAAATTATATGAAGCAGCTAATTGCAAGAAGGATAAACTTATAATACATAGTGCAGGACATACTGAATCAAGATATAAAGAGCCAGAAACATATTATAATAAGATATTTGATTTTCTAGATAATGTCAGAATTTAATAAAATAATATAGTACAGAATTGAAAAAATGGTATATGTATGATATACTATGGCCAATACTTATGTAGTATTATTGTAGAAAGTTTAAACTATGGTTATGCTTTGAAGGGAGACATTTTTATGGAAGTAAGACCACGGTATGCTCTTTGGAAATATGATGATGAGGCTCTGCCTGAGGATGATTTAGATCTAGAGGATAATTTAGAGCTAATGGATACTTTGAGCAAAGAAATGGGAATAGAAGACATTGTAAGAGGAGATGAGTTTGAAAGAATTTGTAGATACTGGGAGAGCATTCCTGCTGAACAACGGCATGGGCCTTGTTTAAAAAAGGAAATAGAAGACATTGTAAGAGAGGATGAGTTTGAAAGAATTTGGAGATATTTGGAGAGCATTCCTGCTGATTACCGCCCAATGCTGGAAAGCAATGTTAGCTATAGAAAATTGACGCCGGAGGAGAAAGAAAGATTCATAGAGTTACTTAGAAAAGATTGAAAAAACTTCATGAAGCTACCTGAAAAGGAGAAAGAAAAAGCATAATATAAAAAATATAAGATTGAATAATTATTCTAGCTTAAAAAAATGGCTGTAGAGAGTTTGTAACTTTCTACAGCTTTAAAAATTAAAATATAAAATTAGAGAAGCTCAAGATCAATGTATAGTAATGTAAAGTATGTTTTATTTTAGAGATATTTACAAAAAAGAATTGACATACAAATGAAACTATTATATAATACGAACATAAGTTCTATAAGAACGAAAATTTGAAGCTTTGTAAGTAGAAGTAAAGGTATCTAGAACTTAAATTATAAAGAAAAGGATGGTTCTTATGGAAGAAAGAAAAAATGAAATTATTTTATTTGAAAACCAAGGAGTAAAATTAGAAGTAAACTTAAAAGATGAAACGGTATGGCTGAATAGACAACAAATGGCAACATTATTTAACAGAGATGTAAAAACTATAGGTAAACACATTAATAATGCACTTGCGAGGAATTGGCAGATATTCCAACTGTCGCAAAATTTGCGACAGTTCAAAAAGAAGGCGAAAGAGAAGTAAAAAGAGAAGTAGAATATTATAACCTAGATATGATTTTAAGTGTTGGATATAGGGTCAAGTCTGATAAGGGAATTTTATTTAGAAAATGGGCAAATAATGTTTTAAAAGACTATATGCTAAAGGGCTATGCTGTAAATCAAAAGAGATTAGAATATTTAGAAAAAACAGTAAAACTAATAGATATTGCAAACCGAATGGATGAAAGATTAGAAGGAAATGATGCAAAAGAAATACTAAGAGTTATAGGAGATTATTCTAAAGCATTAAATTTACTAGATGACTATGACCATAGAACGCTAGAAAAAGTAAAGGGTAATATAGATGAGAGAAAAATAAAGTATGACGATTGTATTCATGTAATAAACCAGCTTAGATTTAATTCAGAAAGTTCAATATTTGCAATAGAAAGAAATAGAGGACTTGAAGCAATTATAGGAAATATTTATCAAAGCTTTGGAGGACAAGATATTTATAAGAGTATTGAAGAAAAAGGAGCAAATTTCTTGTATTTAATCGTAAAGAACCATGTATTTGTCGATGGAAATAAAAGAATTGCTGCAACATTATTTATATATTTTTTAAATTTCTATGGAATTTTATATAAAAACGGAAGACAGACAATTGATAATAATACATTAGCTGCACTTACTTTATTGATAGCAGAATCAAATCCAAAAGAAAAGGAAATTATTATAGATTTAGTAATGAATTTTTTAAAAAATGACTAAATGTGGATTTTTCGAATTATCAGATAAGACACCAGAAGTGGTTGTTGCTAAATTTGCAACAACCACTAAACCTCTATATAAAGAATAATAATAAAAGAATTAATACGGCAAGTACTGTAATTCAAAGTAGTCCAATTAGAATAAATAAGAACGAACTTTTTCTAACTTCAACATTAACAATTTTTGTTTTATTTCCAACAGTAACTTCTACAGTAGTAGAGCCTTTACTAATACCAGTAATAACGCCATTGTTATCCACAGTTGCAATTTCAGAATTTTGACTATTAAAAGAAATTTCATCATTGAATCTTGGCTGTTACTCGTTCCAACATTTAAAGTATTAATATTTCCAACAATAAGGTTAGTTTCTACATTATTTATTGTTCCTGTAACAGTTGAATCTTCGGTTTCTCCACCAACATAAAATTTATCAATATTACCACCGTCGACTTTTACATTGGCGTTTTCAACAGTACATCTAATTACAGATTGAAATTCTTATATTAATATTTTATGCAATATTTAGTAGGCTGTAAAAATCCCATATTGTAAATAACTTGTTTTTATGATATAAAAAAGAAGAAACATTGAGTGCTAGTTTTGGAGGTGTTATAGACATGAAAATAGAACAACAATTTCTACAGAAAATAAATTTGAAAGGAAACAAAAGAATATGAAAGAGAAAGGTGTATTACTTCCAATATTTTCACTTCCAAGTAAATATGGAATTGGAGATTTTGGATACGAAGCATATGAATTTATAGATATATTAAGTAAAAATAACATAAGATATTGGGAGATTTTGCCGATAAATGAGTGCAATACCCATCCATATTCACCTGTAAGCTATTACGCTCTTGAGGAGGATTACATTTCACTTGATAAACTAACTGAACGAGGACTAATAAAAGAAGCTGAGACACGTCCAAATAAAGACAGAGCAATATATGATGACTTTAAGGAAAAATATTATAAAGAGGCTTTTGAAAATTTTAAACCCGACAACAAATTCAAAAAGTTTATTAAAATAGATGAAATAGATAAATATGCAGAGTTTGCACATATAAAAAAAGGTAAAAGTAAAGAATACTATTTATTTTTACAATATATTCTGTATACTCAATGGATGGAATTAAAACAATATGCAAACGAAAAGAATGTTCAAATTATTGGAGACATGCCAATGTATCCTGTTTTTGATTCTGTTGAAACACGATATTATCCTGAATATTTTGAAATGAAAGATGGCAAATTCACTTTTGAAGCTGGAACACCGCCGGATTATTTTAATCAAAATGGACAAAAGTGGAATAGCCCAGTATATAACATTGAAAACATCAAGAAAGATAAATATAAATATTTGATAAAGAGGTTCAAATATCAATTAAATTTGTTTGATAAGCTAAGAATAGATTATTTTAGAGGATATGATTCTTTTTTCAAAATTCCAATTGGAAAAACTGGGAGAGAGGGCTCATACTCTGATGGTGTAAGCTATGGATTTTTTGATGAACTTTTCAAAGATAAAACAGTAAATCCAGAAAAATTGATAGTTGAAGATTTAGGCGAAATTAGAGAAGAAACCATTGCACTACGTAAAAAATATGGATTTACAAGACAAAAAATATTGCAATTTTCAATCGATTTGGATAACTTATATGATAGAGACAATGAAGAGGAAAATGTTCTTGTTTTCCCAGGAAATCATGACTGCAACACAATCTATGGGTGGTATAAGACATTAAGCGATGATCATAAATGGAAATTGAAAGAATTCTTAAAGAAAAATGAATGCTATGAAATAAACGTAAACATTGGAATTATGCAATATCTATCAAGATGCAAAGCTAAAATGCCAATCATTATGGTTCAAGATATATTAGGATTAGATGAAAATTCAAGAATAAATATTCCGGGCATAGAAAGTGATAAAAATTGGTCTTGGAAACTAATTGATTTTAAAGATTTAGAAGAAAGAATTAAGGATTATTAAAATAATAAGATGATATTAGTATAATGTGCTAAATAGTATGCTTAGAGAGGAGACAATTATATGGATATATGGGAAGATATGTATAATAAAGCCAAGAAAGAATATCATAGAGAAGATGTATCACCTTTTATAGTCGCACATCATGTTGTAGCTGCAGTTGAAAGTGAAGATGGTAAAATTTTTACAGGCTTTTGTATTGAAAGTGCTAGTGGTGTTATGAATTTATGTGCGGAAAGAGTTGCAGCATTAAATATGTATATCAATACAGGAAAAACAAAAATCAAAAGGTTAATAGTTTTCAGGGATAATCCGCCACATAATGGTGGAATGCCATGTGGGGCTTGCAGGGAATTTTTAATGCAATTAGATAAAGCTAATAAGAACATGGAAATATTGACAGATTATGAAACAAGAACAACTATTAAATTATCAGAAATATTACCTAATTGGTGGGGAAATAAGCGATATGATAATAATTAATTTATGATAATATAAAAATAAGGAGAAAATTAAATGACTGATTTAAAGAAATTACAAAAAGAAATATATCAAAATAAAGTAAATAAGGGATTTAATATAACTGATATAAATAAAGAATTTTGCTTAACATATGGAGAAGTTGCAGAGGCATATGAAGCTTGGAGAAAAAAGAAAGATGATTTGGGCGAAGAATTAGCCGATGTTGCAATCTATTTATTAGGATTATCAGAAATTTTAAATATTGATTTAGAAGATGAAATACTAAAAAAAGTTTATAAAAACTCAAAAAGAGAATATAAAGTTATTGATGGTGTTAATACAAGAACAAAGGAATTTAATGAATAAACAGAGAAAATTTGAATGATAGATTATAATAGGTGTGCACGGAATTAAGAAAAGTATATTAATACTAAAAGCAGATAGTTAATTGATAATTATCTGTTTTTATGATATAAGATAATAGAAAGTAAATTTCGATACAATTAAAAATAGAAAAAAGGGGAAAAGTCAATGAGTTTAGTATTAAAAGATGTATCCAAATCATTTGCTGGTAAAAAGGCAGTAGACAATATTTCCTTTAGTTTAACAAAACCAGGTGTATATGGTTTGCTTGGAACTAATGGAGCAGGGAAGACTACGACAATCAGAATGCTACTTGGAATTATAAAAAAGGATAGCGGAGAAATTACTTGGAAAGGAAAACCTGTAGATAGAAAATCTGTCAGATTTGGATATCTACCAGAAGAAAGAGGTGTATATCCAAAAACAAAAATATTTGACCAACTAATGTATTTTGCAGAATTAAAAGGACTGCAAAAAGATGAAGCGACCAGTTCAATAAACAAATGGGCTAAAGAGCTAAAGGTGGGAGAATATTTGCAGATGCCAGCCGAAAAATTATCAAAAGGAAATCAACAAAAAATACAATTTATGACTGCAATTATACATGATCCAGAATTAGTGGTATTAGATGAGCCATTTAGTGGACTAGATCCAGTTAATACAGAAATACTAAAAAATATTATTATTAATTTAATAAAGAATGGAAAATACATAATAATGTCAGCACACCAAATGGCAACGATTGAAGAATTTTGTAGTGATATTTTAATATTGAATAAAGGTAAAACTGTATTGCAAGGAAATCTGAAAGAAATAAAAGAAAAATATCCTGCAAATAGAGTAGAAATAGATGTAAAACAAGATATTAAAAAATACATTGAAGAGCTTAATTTAGAAATAGAAACCGAAACAAACAATAACTATATTATAAAAATATCAGATGAAGAAAAAGCACATAAATTATTAAATAAACTTGTTGCAGATGGAATTAATATTGACAAATTTGAAATTAAGAAACCTACACTAAACGATATTTTTATAGAAAAGGTAGGTGAATAATAATGAGAGATATTTTTACAGTAGTGAAATTTACAATGAAAGATATGGTTAAAAGAAAATCGTTCATAATATCAACATTAATCATTTTGACTTTTATAGTAGTTGGTTTTAATGTACCAAATTTAATTAAAAGTTTTAATGGAGATAATTTTGGAGATAAATTATTAATAATAGACAGTAAAAATGTATTTGAAGGAACATTAGAAAACTTAAAACAGATGGATTTAGGCTATGAGTTTGAAATAACAAATGAAGATTTGAAATTTGAAGATGTAAAGAAAAAAATAGAAAATGAAGAAATAAAAGAAGCGATAATTATAAATCAAGAAAATGAAAAAATAAAAGTATTATATATTGTAGAAAACAAAACAACGATGAGCGAAGTGCCAGAAGGATGTATGAATGCTCTAACATCATTATACTCTAATTTAAGAATATCTAAATTAGGATTGACAGAACAACAATTACAATCGATTACTCCAAACTTTGAGTTTGACATAGAACAAACAGAGGAAAAGAGTGCGAGTGGAAATATTTTGGTAATGATGCTAATGTCGATAGTATTATTCTATGCGATATACTTTTGTGCATATCAAGTATCAAGCTCGATAACAACGGAGAAAACTTCAAAAATAATTGAAACACTTGTAACATCTACAAGCCCTAAAACAATAGTGCTTGGAAAGACAATTGGAATTGGTCTAGTTGGCTTAGCACAGATGATATTAATAGTTGCAACAGCTTTAATAAGTGCAAAAACATTTTTAGAACCAGGAGTGTTAGATTCTGTTTTGGATATGTCTAATGTTACACCATATTTAGGAATAATGACTGCAATTTATTTTATATTAGGCTATTTGGCTTATGCTTTATTATATGCACTAACTGGCTCTACAGTAAGCAAGCCAGAAGATATACAATCTGCTAATTCTCCTGTTGCAATACTAGCAGTAATCGGATTTTATTTATCATATTTCACTATGATGAATCCAACAAGCAAGCTTAATTTATTTGCATCATTATTTCCAATATCATCACCATTTTGTATGCCATTTAGAATTATGATGGGACTTGCAGATTCTACAGATGTAATAATTTCAATCGCAATTTTAGTTGTTACAATAATTGTTATTGCTAATGTTGCCATAAAGATATATTCAAATGCAATACTGAACTATGGTACAAAGATGAACATTAAAGATATTATAAAAATGTATAAAGAAAAACAAAGTTAGTAAAATAGTATTTACTATTTAGAACTACTTGAAATATAGTAGTTCTTTTTGTATAATTGGAACAATAAATAGTTAATTTGTGATAGTGTAAAGAGTAGCCTATGAAAAATATGCAACAATTTTTAGGTAAAAAATATAAAATCAGTTTATACTACCGAAAGTGTGAAGGAAAAACAAAAAATGAAAGAGAAAGTAAAAGAGTTTATTGTAAAAAATTTAAAATGGATTATATTGTTTATTTGCTTAATAGGATTTTTAGCAATAGCAGAAGATGTATTTAATAAAGAAATAATGAACGGAGACATAGTAGGATATAAATTAATATCAACATTTTTAATATCAGACTTTGCAACGCCAATAGCAAAATTTATTACCAATTTTGGAGGGGCAATATTCTTAGCTGTATTGACTATTATTTTGTTCATACTAATAAAAAATAAAAAAATTGGTGTATCAATATTTTCTAATTTAGTAATAATTACAGCGCTAAATCAATTATTAAAAAACATATTACAAAGACCAAGACCAACAGAATATAGAATAATTGAAGAAACAGGATATAGTTTTCCTTCAGGGCATTCTATGATAAGTATGGCTTTCTATGGATATATAATATACTTAATTTATAAATATGTAACAAACAAATACATAAAATGGATTTCTATAGTATTATTAAGCATTTTAATATGTTCTATTGGAATAAGCAGAATTTATTTAGGTGTACATTATACAAGTGATGTACTAGGAGGATTTTCAATATCTATATCGTACTTGGTGATATATATAAGTGCTGTAAATAAGTTTTTAATAGAAAAATAAAACAGCTGATAATGAAAAAGAACATGCAAAAATGTGGTTTAAATTATTAAATTGTTGACATATTGTTGTTGGAACAAAAGCTCCAGAAGTTTGCCATGTATGTAGTCATCCAAAAGCATATTTCAAAATTAAAGCTGAAAATTATTAAAATATAGGAAAACTATTCTTATGAAAAATATAAATTAATATGGAGGGAATTTATGAAAAAAGAATTAGTAATAAAAAGATGTTCTAAATGTCAATCTTTAGTTGAAGTCCTAAAAGATTGTACTAGTGATAATTGTAGTATTAAATGTTGCGGTGAAGAAATGATAGAATTAGCTCCAAATAGTGTAGATGCATCTTTTGAAAAACATGTACCAAACTATGAAGCAATAGATAATCATATAATTGTAAAGGTTAATCATGTTATGGAGGAAGACCATTTTATAGAATGGATTGCAATGTTAGCAAATAATAAAATTATAAAGAAATTTTTATTGCCAGGTGAAGAAGCCTGTGTAATATTTCCATATGTTAAAGGAAGTAAAATTTATTCTTTTTGTAATAAACATGGACTTTGGTCAAAAGAAGTTGAATAAATATAGATAAATTAAGCTTTTTGTGTGAGATTTGTTACATAGAATGTAAAGTAGTAAAAAGAATTGAATCTATTAAATATGTATAAAGGAGAGTGATAAAAATGTTAAAAAATGCTATAGCATATATCTTGAGAAAGAGGAGTAGAACAGTTATTATATTTATTATTTTAACAATAGTTCTTTCATGCTTATACTCATGTTTAAACATAATGAAATCAACAATCAACCTAGAAAATAATTTATATAAGTTATCAAATACATCTTTATCAATAACACAAAATAACAAAGAGAACTTTAAAACAAATCAATTTAAAGAAATAGAAAATATAAAAGAGATAAAAGAAACAATTCCCCAATATGATGGACTAGCAAAATCTACAAATATTAAAGCAGTAGAAGGAATGCAAATGATCGAAAGAGACGATATGCCAGAAGAATTTAGAAATATATTTTCAATAGAAGCCACAAATAATACTGGAAAGGACAATTTATTTAATAGTGGAGTTTTTACTCTTATAAAAGGTAGACATATTGAAAAAGATGACAGAGAAAAAATTATTATACATGAAGAACTGGCACAAAAAAATAATTTAGAATTAAATGATAAAATTCGTCTTGAACTATTTGATTTAAACAATAATGAAATAAAAACAGAATATGAATATGAGATTATTGGAATTTTTTCTGGAAAAAAACAAGAAAAATTCACAGGAATGACATCAGATTTTAGCGAAAATATGTTATTTATTGATTATGCATCAAGCCAAGTAGCATTAAACAAAGCAGAAAATAATAAAGTTGTAAATAAACTTGAAATATTTTCAGATAGTCCAAAAGATACAAATATAGTATTAAATAAAATTAAAGAAATAAAAATTGATTGGTCAAAATTCAATATTGAAAAAGATGATGATGTATATGAAGAAACTTTAGAATCTGTAGAAGGTATAAAACATATAATAAAGGTTATGACATATTTAATTATGACAGGAGGAATAATAGTTTTATCATTAATATTAATTTTATGGCTAAGGGAAAGAATTTATGAAATAGGAATATTATTATCAATAGGAATAAGTAAAGCAAAAATTATAGCTCAATTTATACTTGAGTTAATATTTATATCACTACCATCTATATTAGCATCTTTATTTTTAGGAAATGTGATATTAAATCAAATAATAGGTGGATTTATCAATTCTGATAATTCGACAATAAATATTAATAATTTACTAAAAAATGATAATTTAATATCAAATATTACGATATTTTTACAAAGTTATGGAATATTAATAGGAATTATTGTTTTATCAGTTATTATTGCAAGTGCAATGATATTAGTAAAAAAACCAAAAGAAATATTATCAAAGATAAGTTAGGAGATTGCAATGGATATATTAGAAATAAAAAATGTAACATATAATTATTCAAATTCAAGAGAGAAGATTTTGTTATCAGTAAATCAAAAGTTTGAACTTGGACAATTTTATGCAATAATAGGAAAATCAGGAGCAGGGAAGTCAACATTACTTTCATTATTAGCAGGACTAGACAAACCACAAGAAGGTCAAATTCTATTCAAAAATGAGGATATAGAGAACAAAGGGTATAGTAATCATAGAAAAAACAATATAACATTAGTTTTTCAAAATTATAATTTAATTGATTATTTAACACCAATAGAAAATGTTAGATTAGTAAATAAAAAGGCATCAGAAGATATTTTGTTAAAATTGGGACTTGATAAAAGTCAGATAAATAGAAATGTAATGAAACTATCTGGTGGTCAACAGCAAAGAGTAGCCATAGCGAGAGCATTAGCATCAGAAGCACCAATAATTCTAGCTGACGAACCTACAGGAAATCTTGATAGTGACACTGCAGGAGAAATAATAGAAATATTAAAAAGATTAGCTAAAGAGAGAAATAAATGTGTAATAGTTGTAACACATAGTAAGGAAGTTGCAAATTCTGCTGATATTATTTTAGAATTAAGTGACAAAAAATTAAGAAAGATAAGTAAAATTAATTAGGAGGTATATTGATGATAAAAAATGCTTTTGCATATGTAACAAGAAAAAGTTTAAAATCAATAATATTATTATTAGTTATTATGGCTATGTCAACACTTAGTCTGATTAGCTTGGCAATTAAAGATGCTACTAATAGAGCTTCAGAGGAAACTTTTAAAAATATAACAAATAGTTTTTCTATGGAAATAAATAGAAGAGTTAATCTTGGAACACCAAGAGGTGGAGGAAATATAAAAGGAAAAGACATAGAAAAAATAGCTGAATCTGAAGATATTTCCTCTTTTGTAAAGAGAATAAATAGTGTAGCTGATTTGGTAGATAATGATATTATAGAAACTAAAAAAACAATTGCAAATCAATCACCAGAAAGAGCAGAAAATTTTAAAAGAACAGTTATGCTAACAGGAGTTAATGATTCATCAAAAGAAAATAAATTTGTGTCAGGAGCTTACAAATTAATAGAAGGAGAACATTTGGAAGAAAATGACAAAAGTAAGATTTTAATACATAAAGACTTAGCTGAAAAAAACAATTTGAAAATTGGAGATAAAATAAAAATTAAGTCCAATTTATTTGATGCAGATAATGAAAAAGGAGCAAATGAAACACTAGAAGTAGAAATAAAAGGAATTTTCGATGGACACAATAAAAGTAGTGTAACTTCTGCACAAGAACTTTACGAAAATACATTAATAACAGATTTAGATACAGCTGCAAAAGTTTATGGAAACACAGAAGATACTGCAGTATATCAAGATGCAACATTTTTTGTAAAAGGTGATAAAAATTTGGATCAAGTCATTAAAAATATTAAAAAACTTGATATAAATTGGAAACAATACAATTTAATTAAAAGTTCAACAAATTATCCAGCACTACAACAATCAATATCTGGTATATATTCAATAGCAAACAAATTATTTGCTGGTTCATTAATATTTGCAGGTATTACAGTTTCATTATTATTACTTTTATGGATGAATGCTAGAAAAAAAGAAATAGCAATTTTTCTATCATTAGGAATATCAAAATTGAAAATTTTTGGACAATTTGTTATTGAGCTAGTATTTATATCTATTCCTGCATATATAGGATCATATTTTTTAGCAGTTTATGCAGGAAACATGATAGGAAATAATATATTAAATAAAGTTACTGGCAATATAACAAAACAAATAGCAAAGCAATCGGCATCTAGTGGACTTGGTGGAGGAGCAGAAGTAGACGGCTTTAATAAAACTCTAACAAGCTTAGATATTAATATATTACCAAAATCAATAATATATGTAATTTTATTTATGTCTTTGGTACTTATAATATCTTTAGTGATATCATCTATAAGTAGTTTAAAAAAGAGTCCAAAGGAATTGTTAATTGATACAAAGTAGAATTCAAAATAATAACTTATTTTCTTGTTTACAATTTTTTATATAATAGTATAATATTAATAAAAGGAGGAGTTTTAAATGAAAGAAAATGCAAAATTTTTAAAATGTCCAATATGTGACAATATAATAGAATTAATTGATGGAGATGTACAAAATATAACTTGTTGTGGTAGAAAAATGGAAGAAATGAAAGCTAATACTACAGATGCAGCAACGGAAAAACATATACCAATATACAAAAAAGTAGAAGATGAAATAGTAGTAAGTGTTGGAGAAGTAGAACATCCAATGGAAAAGGAACATTATATAATGTGGATTGCACAAGTATCAGAAAATAGAATAACTCGTGTAAAATTATATCCAGAGCAAGCAACGGAAACTAGATTTCCATATATATCTGGTGCAACATTATATGCTTATTGCAACAAACATGGATTATGGAAAACAACAATAAAATAGTAAATAGCTATAAGTAGGGTAGATAATCATTGAAATTATCTATCTTTTATTATATAACCATAACAAAAATTAGTGAATTGTATGATAAAAAATAAAAAGTTAAGTTTAAGTGCTAAAATTCTAGTTAAAAATGGTAGATTAAAGTTAAAATAAATATTAAGATATATCTTAATTTATTTTAATATGGAAGGAAATGAGTGAGATATTTGAAATTACTTTAGATGATTTAATAAAAGATACAGAGCCTAATATTGATAAAAATAATAACTTTTTTCTTTCATGGTGTGAATTTTTATAATTTGTGTTATAATGCTAATGTATATAAAAAAAGGAGGATATAAATGTTAGAAAATATAGAAGTTTTATACCATAGTAGTATAAGAATTAACAAAGAAAAAACAATTTATATAGATCCATTTAAAATAGATAGAAATTATAATGATGCAGATATTGTTTTTATAACACACGACCATTATGATCACTATTCTGAGGAAGATATAGATAAGGTTATAAATGAAAATACAACTATTATAATACCAGAAGAATTATTAACAAAGCTATTAAAAAAAGGCATAAATAAAAATGCAATTATTACAGTAGAGCCAAATGAAAAGTATGTGGTACAAGGAATTAAATTTGAAACAATACCAGCATATAATACAAATAAAACATTTCATCCAAAAGAAAATGGTTGGGTTGGTTATATTATTATAATAAATGGTATTAGATATTATATTGCAGGAGATACAGACATTACAGAAGAAAATAAACAAGTAAAGTGTGATGTGGCTTTTGTTCCAGTTGGAGGAACATATACAATGGATTTTAAAGAAGCAGCAAGTTTAATAAATGAAATAAAATCTAAAATAGCAATTCCAATTCATTATGGTAGTATAGTTGGAACAGAGCAAGATGCAATAGATTTTATAAGATTATTACATCCAGAAATAAAAGGTATAATTTTAATGAAAAAATAAATGAAAGAAGGAACAAATAGTGCAATTTTCAAGCAAAGATATTCAATTATTTAATGAATCAGGAATACATGTAGAAGATAAAAATTATACAAATGATGAAGTTGAAAGATTAAAAATTAAAGTAACAGATTTTATTGTCAGTCAAAGTACAAAAGATATTGATAAATATAGTAAAAAATTTAGTAGTTTATTATGAGGACAAGATATGGATAAAGAAGAAATAATAAAATATTGTTTAACATTAGAAAATACATATAAAGATTGTCCATTTTCAGATGACTTTGAATCTGTAACAATGAAACATTGTAAAAATAAGAAATGGTTTGCATTATTAATGAATGTAAATAATAAGTTATACCTTAATGTTAAGACAGATCCAAATTATTCTGATATATTGAGAAATACTTATGATTATATAATACCTGCTTATCATATGAATAAGGAACATTGGAATACAATTATTATAGATGAAAAGGTGGACGAGGATTTAGTAAAAGAATTGATAGAACAAAGTTATCAATTGACAAAGTAAAGATAAATACAAATAGTAATTTGAAAGTGAGTTATATAAAAGATAAGAAATAGTATTAGAAAGAAGGGAAAGAATATGTGTACAGCAGCAACTTATAAAACGAAAGATTTTTATTTTGGAAGAACATTGGATTATGAATTTTCATATGGAGATGAAGTAACAATAACACCAAGAAACTTTGAATTTAAATTTAGAGAAGTAGATGACATTAAGAGTCATTATGCGATAATTGGAATGGCATTTGTTACTGAAGATTATCCATTATATTACGATGCAATAAACGAAAAAGGGTTAGCAATAGCAGGTTTAAATTTTGTTGGAAATGCTCATTATAAAGAAAAACAGGAAGGAAAAGATAATGTTGCTCAATTTGAACTGATACCATGGATTTTAAGCCAATGTTCAAATGTAAATCAAGCTAGAAATTTGATTGAAAAAATGAATGTGTTAAATACTCCATTTAGTGATAAATTACCATTAGCTAGCTTACATTGGATTATTTCCGATAGCACACAATCAATAACTGTAGAGTCTGTTATTGATGGAATAAAAATATATGATAATCCAGTAGGGGTATTAACTAATAATCCATCTTTTGATAAGCAAATGTTTGCCTTAAATAATTATATGTATTTATCACCTAAATCTCCAGAGAATAAATTTAGTAAAAAATTAGATCTAAGTTTATATAGTAGAGGAATGGGAGCAATAGGTCTACCAGGTGATTTATCATCGCAATCAAGATTCATAAGAGTAGCGTATACTAAATTAAATTCTTTTTCTAAAGAAGATGAAAAATCAAGTGTTAGTCAATTTTTTCACATTTTAGGTAGCGTTGATCAACAAAGAGGATGCTGTGATTTAGGTGATGATAAATTTGAAATAACAATTTATACATCTTGCTGTAATGTAAATAAGGGAATTTATTATTATACAACATATGATAATCATCAAATAACAGCAGTTGATATGCACAAAGAAAATCTAGATAGTAATGTACTTATTCGTTATCCTTTGATAAAGGAAGAACAGATAAGAACTCAAAATTAATGTTTATTTATAAAGAAGATAAAAGTATTACATATAAAAATGAATTAGTATGAGGAGAAAAAATATGTGGATGGCAGTAAAAAGAGGAATTGTTGTAGCAATAGGTTTATTAATACAAATTCTATTAACATTATTTATATATTTAAAATTTGGAGAATTTATAAGTATTATTCAAGTAGTTTATGGTTTACTTAGTATTATAATTGTTTTAATGATTATCAAGTATAGTAAAAGATTAAGTAGCGATTTAATATGGATATTACTGATTATGCTTTTTCCATTAATTGGAACACTTCTATATATCATACTTAGTAATAATATGAAAAGAAGTAAAGTTTTAAAGAATATTAATGAAAATATAGAAAATGGTCAAAAATACTTAATACAAGATGAATTTATAAAAAAAGAAATCGATACTAAAAATTTAGGACAATTAAAATATATAAGTGAATTTGCAGGATTTCCTGTAACGAAAAACAATGAGATAAACTATTATTCTCTTGGTGATGACGTTTATCCTGTTATGTTAGAAGAACTAAAAAAAGCCAAAAAATTTATTTTTATAGAATATTTCATTATTAATAATGGTACTATGTGGCAAGAAATTTTAGATATATTAAAAGAAAAAGCAAATTCAGGACTAGATGTAAGAGTATTATATGATGATATGGGTTCTTTTGCTATGCTACCTAGTAATTATCCAAAGTTACTGGGAAAATATGGAATAAAATGTATGCAATTTAATAAATTATCGCCATTTGCAGGTATTATTATGAATAATAGAGATCATAGAAAAATGATGATAATTGATGGACATACTGCTTTTTCTGGTGGAATTAATATTTCAGATGAATATATAAATATAAATAGTAAATTAGGAGTATGGAAAGATAATGGAATTAGGATAAAAGGTGAAGCTGTTTGGAATTTTACTGTTATGTTTCTAGAAATGTGGAATTCATTTAAAAAATATAATTTTACTGAAAAGTATAAGGAAAATGGTTTCGTTGTACCTTATGGGGAAAGTCCATTAGATGATGTTATAACCGGCGAAGATATTTATCTAAATATTATCAATCAAGCGAAAAAGTATGTTTATATTTATACACCTTATTTAATTATTGATACAGATATGATAAATAGTTTAATCTTAGCTGCAAGAAGAGGAGTAGATGTCAGAATTGTTGTTCCTGGAATACCCGATAAAAAAATTGTATATGATTTAACCTCTTCTTATTTTTATACATTAATTAAAGGTGGAGTAAAAATTTATACTTATACGAATGGTTTTGTACATAGCAAAGTATTTTTATCCGATGATGAAATAGCAACTGTAGGAACAATAAACTTAGATTATAGAAGTTTATATTTACATTTTGAATGTGGTATTTATATGAAGGATACAAATGTAATAAAAGATATCAAAAAAGATTTTGAGGATTCCTTTAAAGAATCACATAAAGTAGATGAAAAAGAAGCAAAAAATGGTTTATTTAAAGGACTATGGCAAGCTATTTTAAGATTATTTGCTCCAATGATGTAAACGATATAATAAAATTAGATAAATAGAAAATTATAATTTGTTGAGAAAGCCGTTAAAATGATTTGCTTTTTTCATGATATAATATATGGTGTAAACAAAGCCAAAAATAGTAATTTGTAGGGAGGTAATTTATGATAGGAATTTTTGGATTATTGTTAATAGCTATGGTTTTGGTTGTAAAGTTTTGTAATAAAACATTAAAAATAGTATTATCTATTATAATTATTTTAGCAACAATATATAGTGTTATGATTTCTATTGATATAGACAGAGTAGAAAGTTTTAGAGAGCCTATTTTTGCAGTAGTTAAGCAAGAAAATGATTTAACTACAAAAACAATAATGTATCAAGGCTTAGGCTATGAAGTTGAACTTGTTAAAGATGTAACAAATAACAAGATAATACAAGTAGAGATGTATATGTTTAATAAATGTATAGCTGGAGCAATAGAATAATCAGTAATACAAATTACAATAAGTTGGGTAGATAACCAGTTGAAATTATCTACCTTTTATTATATAAACGTAACAAGAATTAGTAATTTATCGAGGAGGTATTTGTAATGAAAAATAAAAAAATTGGTATAGGTT
>CAJKKJ010000003.1 GCA_905200435.1 uncultured Bacillota bacterium
GACTATTTTTAGTCATGGCGGAAGGAGAAAGAAAAATGGGAAAATACGTAAAAACAACTGTTACATGTGCATGCGGAAATACATTTGAAGTAATGTCAAATAAAGAAACACTACACGTAGAAGTATGCAATAAATGTCATCCAGCATTTACTGGAACACAAGGTAAAAAAGTAAAAACAGGACGTGTTGAAAAATTCAATAAAAAATACGGACTAGATAAATAATATAGGTAGTAAACCTATATTTTTTTTTGTAAATATGGACAATTAAAAAATACTTTGTTAAAATATATATAGAAGGTGAGAAAATGAAAAAAGCATTAATCATAACAATAATAGTTTTATCAGGAATTTTGATATACTATATATTCAACAAAAAAGAATATATAACATGTACAAAAAAATCAATGAATGAAGACTATACATTATTATCAAACTATAAAATATACTATAAAAATAAAGAAGTATATAAAATAGAAATCAAAGAAAATGTAGAAGCAAAAACAACAAATACCCTAAACCAAATAATGCAAAATATAGAAAGTAGCTATAAAAACTACAAAGAAGAAATCGGAAGTTATGATTATGAAGTAAAAAAAGAAAAAACAAAAGGAGAAACAAAGGTAATAATAAATTACGATGAAATAGATATGGATGCATATTTAAAATACAATCCAGATGCTAATTTAAATGAAAACAAAAGATACAATATAGAAGATTTAAAAAAAATGTATGAAGAAAGAGGTGCAGTATGCAAGTAGGACTATCATATGACCATAATGGTTATGAAATAGCACAAAAAATAAAAGAACACTTAAATAATAAAGGATATAAAGTAATAGATTACAATAATACATATAATAAAGATGATGATTATCCAAAAGAAGCCTTAAAAATGTTAGCTCATAAATCAGAATATGAAAAAGGAATTCTAATATGTGGAAGTGGAATTGGTATGAGTATCATTGCAAACAAGGTAAAAGGAATAAGATGTGCCAAAGTAGAAACAAAAGAAGATGCTGTTTTAACAAGAAAGCATAATGATGCCAATATAATCGCACTAAGTTCAAAAAATTCAGATATAATAGAAATAATTGATGCTTTCTTAGAAACACCATTCTCTTATGAAGAAAGACACCTAAGAAGAGTAAAAGAAATAGAAGAGTATGAAAGTAAGGTAATGAAATGAAAAAAATATTTGCATCCATAACAATACTATATATATTTCTTTTCTTTTTAGAATTTAGTTTTAACTATTTCAAAAAGCATCATGAAGTAACATATAAAATAGATAATTTTGAAATAAAAGAAAACTATAGGGGAAACACAAAAGGGGAAGAAAATAATTATTATATAGAATTAAAAACAGAAAAAAATACATTCCATATTCAAACATATGAGGATTTCCAAAAAGAGAAAAAAATAATCAAAGAAGTAAAATATTATAATGACGGTACCAATGAATGTATATTTCCAATATTTAAAAAAAATAAAGTTGTAACAGATTTAATATGTATATCAGATGGAAAAGAGTGGAATTATAATACAAATAAAAATAGTAAAATAGATGAGTATTTGAACACAATTCCTGAATATTCAAAAGAAAATTATGAAGACAAATTAGATAATGTAATTATGCGAATGCAAGCAAGCGTATATCTATCAAATTTGCCCAAAGATCAGTTTGTAGCGCTAACTTACTATAAAGGCTTATTAGTTGCAGATGAAACATCATTTAGAGAAATAGAACTATTTAAAAAAGATGTTTATACGCAAAAAATAAAAGCCTTTACAAACAACAAATATCTAATAATAAATTATAATAATAACTATGATTCAAATGAATTTTATGTAGTAGACTTAAAAACAAGACAATATAATACATTTGGAAGTAATAACATAATAAAGTACGATGCATACATCCAAGGAATATTAGATGATTCCGTTTATTTATTTGATAAAGACAGTAAAATACAATATCAATTAGATTTAAAAGATGAAACAATAACAAGAATAGGAAATGTAAATACAGGAATAAAATACTACGATGGTACATGGAAAAATAGAAATGCATATGAAGCAGTAAACGAAGAATTAAAATTCAAAGAATATGAATCAAATGATGAATATGTAATGATTAAAAAAATAAGAGGAACAAACTATGGGACAACCATATATGTTAAAGAAGTAAACGGAATATATGAAGTATATAGAGGAATAAGAGATAATAAAAATTTAACTTATCTATTTACGACAACAGATTATAAAACAATGAAATTTTATAAAGATTACATCTACTATATATATAAAAATGTATTCTGATTTAACAGGAATAAAAACAATCATGAAATCAAGTGAGATAACAAATAAATCAGTAGATTTTTACGTAGGAGAAAATATATGAGAGCATTAGTATTATCTGGTGGTGGTCTAAAAGGATCATACCAAATAGGAGCATATAAAGCTTTAAAAAAATTAAAATATGATTTTGATATTGTAACAGGAACATCAATAGGTGCAATAAATGGCGCATTTATAACTGCCAAAGAATATAAAAAGGCAATAGAATTATGGAAGAATGTCAAAATAGATTTTTTATTCACAGAAAAAGTAAATGAAGATCTAATAGTTTTAGAATATTTAAGAAACATAATTGAAAACAAAGGAATGGATGTAAGTGCGTTAGAACAAAATGTTAATAAGTATCTAAATAAAAATAAGTTTTTTAAATCAAATATCAATTTTGGTTTAGTAACAGTAAACAAAAAAACTAAAAAGCCAAAATATATTGAAAAAAAGGATCTAACAAAAGATAATTTAGTGGATTATTTAATGGCATCAGCATGTTTCTATCCAGTATTTCAAAGTAAAAAAATAGAAAATGATGAATATCTGGATGGAGGATACCATGATAATATGCCAGTAGATTTTGCAATTGAATTAGGTGCAGATGAAATAATTGCAATCGATCTAGAAGCAATAGGAATAAGAAAAAAAATAGAGGGAAATGCTAAAATAAAGTACATAAGACCAAATAACCCATTAGGAGCTGAAATGATTGTAAGCAATAAACAAGTTAGAAAAAACTTATGTTATGGATACAATGATACAATGAAAGCATTTAATGAGTTAGATGGTAAAAAATATACATTTAAAAAAGGCGAATTAGAAAAATATCAAATCCGCTATAAAGAAGAATACGAAAAAAAAGCTCATAAAAAGAAAAAAAATTATGAATTAACTAAAGAAGAATTAAGAAGAATCATTGAAAACTTATGCACAATACTAAAAATAGATGATACAAAAATATATACAATAAAAAAATTAAATAACATAATAAAAAAGAAAATAAAGCAAAGAAATCTATTTGAAGAAGAAATCAAAAGAATAAATAAAAAAACACTTACATTTCCAGTAAATGACAAAATAGCGATTTATTTATCAATAATATGAAAAAAATGTCGAAATTTGAAGACTTAAAAAGATTGAAATATATACTCCCACAATAGTAAAATATAATTGTAAGCGATTTACTTAGAAGGGAGATTTATATGATAAGAGGAAAAGTAAAATGGTTTAACAATGAAAAAGGTTTTGGGTTTATAGAATACAATGAAAAAGAGGATATCTTTGTTCATTATTCAGCAATCCTATCAGAAGGATATAAAACATTAGTAGAAGGACAATATGTTGAATTTGACATGGTAAGAACAGATAAAGGATTACAAGCCAAAAATGTTGTTGAATTGAAAAATTTAGTAGAAATGAATACTTTGTAGTCATTTCTTTTTAATAATTTTTAATAATTTGTTTGCTTGAAAAAATAAAGAAAATAAGTTATAATTAATATGTAAGGAAACTTACAAAAGGAGGCAAAAAAATGAAATATGTAATAAGAGGAGAAAAGGTTGAAATAACCGAAGCAATTAAGAATTACATCATGGAAAAAATAGGCAAACTTGATAAATATTTTCAAACGCCTGACGAAATAAAAGCAAATGTGCTAGTAAGAATAAGAGGAAAAGAACAAATAGTTGAAGTTACAATTCCAATTAAGAAAATAGTATTAAGATGTGAAGAACGAGATGAAGATTTATATAAAGCAATTGATTTAGCTTCTGACAAATTAGAAAGACAATTAAGAAAAAATAAGACAAAAATGATGAAGCAAAAGAAAGATATAACAAAAGAAATGCGATTCGAGGAATTAGAACCGATTGAAACAAAAGAAGAAATAGTAAAAAGAAAAAAAGTAGAAATGAAACCAATGAATGAAGAAGAAGCAATGATGCAAATGGATTTAGTTGATCATGATTTCTTCGTCTATAAAGATATAGATACAAAAAGTGTGAATGTAATCTATAAAAGAAAAGATGGAACATTCGGAATAATTGAAACAGACTAGAAAATATTTCTAGTTTTTTCTATAAATAATAGACTTTAAAGCCATAATTTGATAAAATACTAAATAGGAGATGACAAAAATGAATTTTTTAAAGAAACTATTCGATCATGAATATAAAGAATTAACACGTTTTAGCGCTATTGCTGATAATGTAATTGCACTAGAAGATGAATATAGTAAACTAACAGATGAAGAATTAAAAGCAAAAACATTAGAATTTAAAAAAAGATTATCAGATGGCGAAACACTAGAAGATATTAAAGTTGAAGCCTTAGCAACAGTAAGAGAAGCATCATATAGAGTAATAGGTGAAAAACCATTTAAAACCCAAATACTATGTGCTTTAACACTACACTATGGCAATATAGCTGAAATGAAAACTGGTGAAGGTAAAACTCTAGCTGGAGCTCAAGCGGCATATCTTAATGCCCTAGAAGGAAAAGGCGTTCACATAATAACAGTTAATGAATACCTTGCTGGACGTGATGCTGAATGGATGGGAGGAATCCATAAGTTTTTAGGACTAACAGTAGGTGTAAACTATAGAGATTTAAGTCCAAAAGAAAAACAAGAAGTCTACAACTGTGATATTATGTACTCAACAAATAATGAAATTGGATTTGACTATCTAAGAGACAATATGGTAATCAAAAAAGAAAATAGAGTACAAAGAGGACTTAATTTTGTAATAATCGATGAAGCCGACTCAGTATTAATTGATGAAGCAAGAACACCATTAATAATATCTGGAGGTGTAATGCAATCAGCCAATTTATATAAAGATGCCGATAGATTTGCAAAAACATTAAAAGAAAATGATGGATATATATATGATGAAAAAACAAAAGCAGTTATGCTAGATGATAAAGGATGTGAGATGGCCGAAAAAATGTTTGGTTTATCAAACCTTTATGATATAAAAAATGCTAACCTTTTGCACTTCATAAATCAAGCTTTAAAAGCAAATTATGCTATGAAAAAAGATTTTGATTATGTTGTAAATAATGGTGAAGTATTAATTGTAGACCAGTTCACAGGAAGATTAATGAAAGGTCGTCAATTCTCGGAAGGCTTACACCAAGCAATTGAAGCAAAAGAAGGTGTTAGAATTAATGAGGAAACAAAAACACTAGCAACTATTACATTTCAAAACTTATTTAGAATGTATAATAAATTATCAGGTATGACAGGAACAGCAAAAACAGAAGAAGAAGAATTTAGAGAAATCTATAATATGTATGTAATCTGTATTCCAACAAATAAACCTGTAATAAGAATAGATTGTGGCGATTTATTATATGCAACTAAAAAAGGTAAATATAAAGCAATTGTTGAAGAAATAAAACAAAGACATTTAAAAGGACAACCAGTATTAGTTGGTACTATAGCAGTTGAAACAAGTGAATTAATAAGTGAAATGCTAAAAAAAGCTAAAATACCACATGAAGTATTAAATGCTAAAAACCACGAAAGAGAAGCTGAAATAATTGCGAAAGCCGGTGAAAAAGGAGCAGTTACTATTGCAACCAATATGGCTGGTCGTGGTACTGATATCAAATTAGGTGAAGGTGTAAAAGAACTTGGTGGTTTATTTGTTTTAGGAACAGAAAGACATGAATCAAGAAGAATAGATAATCAGTTAAGGGGACGTTCAGGAAGACAAGGTGACCCAGGTGAATCTCAATTCTGTGTATCATTTGAAGATGACTTAATGGTAAGATTTGGTACAGACAGAGCTAAGGTAATGCTTCAAAACATGGGTTTTGATGATGACATGTCTATCAGAAACAGAATGCTATCAGGGACTATTGAATCTGCCCAAAAGAGAGTTGAAGGAAATAACTTCGATATAAGAAAGAATCTACTTCAATATGATGATGTAATCAGTGGTCAAAGAAAAATAATTTATGAAAAGAGAAATGAAATTCTAGATAGTGATTCTATTCATGAGATAGTATTAGATACATTCCATGAATATGCTAGAGAACTTGTAGAAAATCATACATCAATTGAAGGTCATATAAGTAAAGAAGCAGAAAGTGAACTTATAGAGTCTGTAAATGAATTATTAAGAAGAAAGATAACTGAGTTACCAAAAACAAAAGAAGAAATTATAGAGTATATAACAGATTGTTTTAAAAATGAATATAATGAAAAAATAAAAGATATTCCAACTGAAATAACAAATGAATTTGAAAAGGCTATCACTTTAAGGGTAATAGATACTCATTGGATGGATCATATTAATACAATGGCTCATCTAGAAGAAGGTATTGGTTTAAGAGGATATGCCCAAGAAAATCCAATAAGAGCATATACGCAAGAGGGATTTGAATTATTTGACAATATGTTAGATACAATTGATAAAGAAGTAACGACATATTTATTAAAAGCTGAAATAAGGCAAAATACTGAAAGAAAAGAAGTAGTAAAAGGTCATGCGGTAGATGGTAAGGAAAGTGCATCAAAACCTAAAAAGGTAGAAAAAGTAGGTAGGAACGACAAGTGCCCATGTGGTTCGGGAAAAAAATATAAGCAATGTTGTGGCAAATAGCCCATAAAATAAGGGCTTGTGAGATTTTGAAAAGTTCAAAAAAGTGCTAAAAATAGCAAAATGTTTGCAATTTGTTTGCAAACAAAAAAATTTGAAAACAAAATCGTCGAAAAGCCTTGTAAAATAAGGAAATCTCTATGCAAACATTTTTGTAAATAATATAAAGTTGGCATTTGTGCCAACTTTTTCATTTACTCAATTGTAAATGGAGGAGAGATTATTATGGCTGATGTAACAGTTCAAAAAAGAGGAGAAGTATATCAATATAAATTTGAAATTGTTTCAATCGATGGAAAAGAAAATTTAAAAATAAGTCAGGATTCGCAACAAAAAGCGAAGCAAAACAAGCAGGTATCATTGCATACAATGAGTATTTGAATACTGGACATAGTTTTAAATTCTTGCCTCTGTCGATTTTTGATAATATGGCATTTAATAAAAAGGATACTTTCATTTTAGAAAAATCAATGAAGAAACTAGATTTTAGTAATAAAGTACAAAAAATTAAATGTCCTACCATTATAGTGTGTGGAGAGAAAGATAGTGCCAATATTAAATCAGCATATTATTTATCCGAAAATATAAAAAACGCAAAATTAAAAATTATTGAAAATACAGGACACGTTGTAAATGAAGAAAAATCACAAATATTAGCAAAAGTTTTAGAGCAATTATATAAAGAATTTTAAAGTATAAAATACGAAAAGTTTATTTTTAAAATAATATATATTAAAATATATCTAAATAAGATTTATCTAAAAAATGTTATTCAATATATTTTGTTAAGTTTTGTATGGTATAATTAGTATGTATTGTTAATTTAAAACTTGTGGAAGGGAGAGGAAGATGAATAAAATTTTAGTTGTAGATGATGAAAAGGAAATAGCAGATTTAGTTGAATTATATTTGAAAAATGAAAATTATACAGTTTATAAATATTATTCTGCTAAAGAAGTGCTTGATAATATTGATAATTTAAGTGTAGATTTAGCAATTTTAGATGTTATGATGCCTGAAATTGATGGATTTATGCTATGCAATAAAATTAGAGAAAAATATACTTTCCCGATTATTTTTGCAACTGCAAAAGTAGAAGAAATTGATAAAATAAATGGCTTGATGATAGGAGCAGATGACTATGTAACAAAACCTTTTCAACCTTTGGAATTGATTGCAAGAGTAAAAGCACAGTTAAGAAGAAGTCAAAAGTATAATAATTCAAATCAAAAAGAAAATGTAATTGATTTTAGAGGGATACTTATAAATAAAGATACTCACGAATTTTATTTCAACGAAAAAAAGGTCGAACTAACAAAAATAGAATTTGAAATATTATGGCTATTATGCGAAAACAGAGGAAAAGTAATTAAAACAGATGAATTATTTTCTAAAGTATGGGGAAGTAAATATTTTGAAAAAGATAACAATACTGTAATGGTACATATTAGACATTTAAGAGAAAAAATGAATGATATTGAAAAGAAGCCAAAATATATAAAAACAGTTTATGGAGTGGGGTATAAAATTGAGAAGTAAAAAAAATAAATTATTGAAAAAAACATTTATAAATTTTGTAATAAAAATATTGGTATTGTCTATATGTATGCCATTTGGTATTTTACTTTTGGTGGCACTAATTGATAGGCTAAGTTTTCAATGGCTATATGATATTTCACCGGAAGTTTACAACAATTTTAGAGAATTTTTTTACAGCATAACAGACCTTAGAACTCTTATAATTCCTATACTAATAATTTGGGTAATTGGAACATTAGTGCTACTATATAGATTATTAAAGAAAGTTTTTGGATATATTGATGAAGTTGGAAAGGCAACTGAAGATTTAGTAAATAAAGATGTTGAATATATTGAATTACCAGATGAATTAGAAGAAATCCAAAAGCGTATGAATCACTTAAAAAGAGAATCAGAGAAAAATGAAAAATTAGCTAAAGAAAATGAAGAAAAGAAAGATGAGTTAATAGTTTATTTAGCCCACGATATTAAGACACCTTTAACATCAATGATAGGTTATTTATCAATTTTAGATGAAATAGATGATATGCCAAAAAAGAAACAAAAAAATTATATTTCTATTGCATTAGATAAATCATATAGATTAGAAGATTTAATCAATGAGTTATTTGATGTAGCTAGATTTAATTCCGAAAAAATTGTTTTAGAAAAAGAAGAATTAAATCTTAACTTGATGTTGGAACAAATAATTGATGATTTCTATCCCACTTTACGAGAAGTAAATAAGAGTATTAAATTAAATTATGATGAGCCAATCAGTATAAATGGTGATTCAGATAAATTAAGTAGAGTATTTAATAATCTTATAAAAAATGCTATTAGTTATAGTAAAGAAGAAAGTGAAATTGTAATCAATTTGAAAAAAGATAATAATAATGCAATTGTTGAAGTAATAAACAAAGGGAAACAAATATCAAAAGAAAAATTAAGTAAAATATTTGAGAAGTTTTATAGACTAGACTCTGCAAGAACATCAAGAACAGGTGGAAGTGGATTAGGTCTTGCCATTGCAAAAGACATAGTTGAATTACATAACGGAACAATAATTGCCGAAAGTAATGAGGAAGAAACAACTTTCCGAGTTACATTACCATTAAAATAAATTTAAGAAGAATTTAAGATTTATTTAAGATAGAATTAAAGAACAATCATTCATAAATCAGTATAATTTAATTGTATTGATTTGAATGATTGTTTTTTTGTTGATTGGAGGTGCTGCAAATGGCAAGAAAAAGGTTAACACAATTATTTCCATTTTTATTACCATTACGAATATGGCAAAGGAACTTATTTTATCAAATTGGAATGAAGTTTGACGGAAATAAGTATTCTAAAAGTTTTGGAGAAAAATTAAAATATGAAGTTTGTAAGACTAAAACATTGATGATAAACGAAAATAGTGGATACGATATTATTTATCAAAAAAACAAGGTCGAAAACTTAAAAATAGCAAGTAAAACTATGAATCATATTTTAATATATCCTAATGAAACATTTTCCTTTTGTTATTTAGTTAGAAACAGTAAAAAGTACGGAAAATATAAAGATGGTTTGATATTGGTAGATGGAAAAATAGTAGCAAAAAAAGGTGGAGGGCTTTGTCATTTAAGTAATTTGTTACATTATCTATTTTTAATGAGTCCGCTTACAGTTACTGAAAGGCACGGACATAAAGTAAAATCTTTTCCTAATCCAGATAAATCTTCTTTAGAAGGAATTGACGCAACAATTAGTAGTGGTTGGTTAGATTTAAAAGTAAAAAATGAAACTAACAATATATATCAAATAGACATTTCATTTGATGAAGATTATATGTATGGGAAAATATTATCAAATAGTGAATCAAATGTTGATTATAAGATAGTAAATGGAAATTTAAAGTATGTCAAAGAAAACGAAAATATTTATGAATGCGTTGAAGTTATAAGAGTTGAAATAGGCAAGAAAACAAGAAAAGAAATCAGAAAAGAGAAATTATATGATGAGAAAGTTCTTATTGAATATGAATTGCCAAGTGATGTTAAAGTAGAGGAGATGTGATTTTTATGAAAAAAACAGTAGCAATTTTATTTGGAGGGTGTTCAAGTGAATATGATGTATCACTTGTATCTGCAACTTCCGTAATTAAAAATATCAAAAAAGATAAGTACAATTTATTGATGATTGGAATTACAAGAGATGGGGATTTTTATTTATATAATGGTGATGTAAATAATATTGAAAAAGATGAATGGTTAAATGAAAAAGATACCAAACGAATTACAATTTCAACAAATAGAAGTGATCACGGAATTATAGTTTTAGAAACAAATGAAATTATTCAAATTGATGTTGCTTTTCCAGTATTGCACGGTCAAAACGGAGAAGATGGAAGATTACAAGGACTATTGGAACTTGCAGGAATAAAATATGTTGGGTGTGATATGACTTCATCTGCGATATGTATGGACAAGTATTTAGCCCACGAAATTGTTTCTTCAAATGGTTATTTATCACCTATATCTTATTTATTTAATGAAAAAGATAGTTACGAGATGATAGAAAATAAAATTTGTAACTTACATTTTCCATTGTTTGTAAAACCTTTGAAAGCAGGATCATCTTTTGGTATTACAAAAATAAAAACAATAAGCAAATTAAAAGAAGCATTAAAAGAAGCATTTAAGTATGATAATAAAGTGATTATAGAAGAAAATGTAGATGGATTTGAAGTTGGATGTGCTGTATTAGGAACAGATAAATTAATAATTGGTGAAGTGGATGAAATAGAGTTAGAAGATGGCTTCTTTGATTATTTTGAAAAATACAATTTGAAAACAAGTAAAATACATTTACCTGCAAGAATTAGTAAAGAAGAAAGAGAAAGAATTAAAGATACTGCTCTTGCTATTTACAAAATATTAGGTTGTAGTGGTTTTGCCAGAGTTGATATGTTTTACACAAAAGATAAAAAAATCGTCTTCAATGAAGTAAATACTATTCCGGGCTGCACATCACATTCAAGATACCCTAGTATGTTAAAAGAAATTGGTATTCCTTTTGAAGAAGTTATTGATCGTTTAATTGAATTGGGGTGGGATAAATGAAAAATATAACTTTAAAAAAAGAAGATATTGGAAAAGGAGAATTAGTCCTTATTAATCCAGATTATACATTGAAAAGTACAATAAATAATCTAGTATCCTTTGATGAAGAATACAACAATATCAAATTAAATAATATTGCAAATTATTCTTTACACTTAATACTGAATAATATAAATGCTGAAAATAAAATAGTCCCTGTAAGTGGGTATAGAACACTTGAAGAACAAAAAGATATATATAATACATCTTTAAAAGAGAATGGCAGAGAATATACGCAAAAATATGTTGCACTACCTAATGCTAGTGAACATCAAACAGGTTTGGCAATAGATTTAGCATTAAATGAGGAAAATATTGATTTTATTTGTCCTAAGTTTCCTTATTATGGTATATGCCAAAGTTTTAGAAATATTGCTCCAAAATATGGATTTATTGAGCGATATAAAGACGAAAAGAAAGCAATCACGAAAATATCAAAAGAAGAGTGGCATTTTCGATATGTTGGTTATCCACATTCAAAAATAATAACAGAAAAAGATATTTGTTTAGAAGAATATATAGATTTTTTGAAAGATTTTATATATCCAAATAATCCTTTAATTTATGAAGAATATAAGATATTTTTCATTCCTTATAAAGACGAAAGTATTAGTTTAGAGGTGGAGGAAAATTATAATATCTCTGGAAACAATGTTGATGGATTTATTTTAACTATCAAAGGAGAAAAATAATGAGTAAAAAAATAAATATTGATATATGGAGATTTATAGTATCGTTCTTGATTGTTGCTATACATATTTCACCATTTGCCAAAATTAGTCCTGAATTTGATTTCTTCTTTACAAGAATATTAGGAAGAATAGCAGTTCCTTTATTTCTAATGATAACTGGATATTATATATTAGACAGGGCTTTAAAAGATAAACAAGTTTTAGTTGACTATACAAAGAAAATACTAAAAATTTATCTTCTTTGCATATTACTTTATTTACCAATAAATATTTATATGGGTAGTTTTAAGAACATTGATATTATTACAATATTAAAAGATTTTTTTATAAATGGAACATTATATCATTTATGGTATTTTCCAGCACTTATTGTTGGAGTGTGGATTACATATTATTTAGTTAAAAAATTAGGACGAAAAAAGGCTTTAATTGCAACGATATTATTATACATAATAGGTGTGTTTGGAGATAGTTATTATGGCATAACTATTATGAATCAGATTACAAAAAATATATATGAATTAATTTTTAATATTTTTGATTATACGAGAAATGGCTTATTCTATGTACCAATATTTATATGTTTAGGACATATTATAAAGGCAGGCACAAGAAAAACTACAAAGTTTGATTTATTGTATGCTTTATTATTCTTTATTCTTATGAGTGTGGAAGGAAGTATTTTACATTATTATAATTTACAAAGACACGATAGTATGTATTTATTTTTACTTCCGCTTATGTACTTCTTGTTTTGCTATTTAATGGATCATAGTAAAACATCAAATAAGAAAATAAAAAATATTGCAACATATATTTATATTTTCCACCCACTTTTTATTGTAGGAATTAGGTTTGTTTCTGGCATTATTGGAATGGATAAAATATTTGTTGAAAATAATTTAATACTTTATCTGTTGGTTTGTATAACAACAACAATATTTGCCTTTTTAATAGAAAAAATAAAGGAAGTAGTAAAAAATGAAAGAAAATAATTTGTTAAAAGACAGAGCGTGGATTGAAATTGATTTAGATAATTTAGTAAATAATATAAGTGAAATAAAAAAAATAATTTCTCCAAAGACAAAGATAATGGCAGTTGTAAAAGCAAACGCTTATGGACACGGGGCATTATTAACAGCAAGAAAATTATCAGAAATTGGTATAACTGATTTTGCAGTGGCTACATTAGAAGAAGGTATATATTTAAGAAAAAATAATATACAAGGTAATATCTTAATATTAGGTTTTACTAATTTTGATGATTTAAAATATGTTATGAAATATGATTTAATTCAAACTATTATAGACTATGATTATTCTGAAAAGATAAAAGAGTTAAATTTTAATGAAAAGTTAAAATGCCATATAAAAATAAATACTGGTATGAATAGATTAGGAGAAAAATATAATCATTTAGATAAATTATATAAGATTTACGAAAATGAAAAATTAAATATTTTAGGAACATTTAGTCATTTATGCGTTGCAGATTCTAACACAAAAGAAGATATTGATTTTACTAACCGACAAATAGAATTATTTAATGAAACTATAAAAAGAATTAAAACAAAAGGATATGATACTGGAAAAGTGCATTTACAGAGTAGTTATGGTGTAATAAATTATACTGGATTAGACTATGATTATGTGCGAGTTGGTATTCTTATGTATGGAATAAATAGTTCATACGAGTCATATCAATTAATACATTTGAACTTAAAACCTGTTTTGTCATTGAAAGCCAGAATTACAAGTGTAAAAGAAATAAATAAAAACGATTCTGTTAGTTATGGAAGAACATATATTGCAACAGAAAATAGAAAAATTGCCTCTGTATCAATAGGATATGCAGATGGAATACCGAGAAATTTATCTAACAAAAATATGCAAGTCAAAATAAATGAAAGTTATGGCACTGTAATAGGTAGAATTTGTATGGATCAATTACTAATTGATATTTCTGATATATCAAATGTAAAAGTTGGAGATATTATAACAATTATAGGAGAAGATAAGAATATTACTGCTGAACAAGTCGCTGATAAAGCAGATACTATTACAAATGAATTGCTATGCAGACTTGGAGACAGACTAGCAAGAATTATTGTCTGATTTTTTGGAAAGAATTTATTAAAAATGAGATATAAATACGAATGTATAAATAAGATATTAACAAATGGAATTGAAATAAGAGATGTTGCAGATATACTTGGACATAGAAATGTAGAAACAACAGAAAATTATTATATTTCAAGTACAGAAAAATCTAAACGATTAGCAACTGATGTTTTTGATAAGATAACAAAATCTGAAATTATAGAAGAAATTATTAAATATAAATAATTAAATATAAATAATTGGATAGATCCATTGATAAAAACAAATATTTATAGTATAATAAATGTGCAAAAATACAAAATGCACATTGGTAAATATATGATATAGATAGTATAATGACTGTAGTAAATGAATGCAAACATTGTTTGCAATTTGTTTGCAAGAGAGAAATATTTATAATAACAAAAGTACTATAAATATTATAAATATAATAGGTTACCAAAACGATAAAGCCTTGAAATATCAATAATATTATAAATATTATAAGTATTATAAATATGGGAGTT
>CAJKKJ010000004.1 GCA_905200435.1 uncultured Bacillota bacterium
GTATAATAATGTTAGATAAAGATAAAGAACATATAAAAAATCATTATATAAAAGATGGATTTATAGATTATATATTAAAAGATGATTTAAAAAATGAAATAAATAGAATAACAAATAAATATTTATAAATAAGGAGAAAAAATATGAGTTGTGTGTTTTGTGATGAGTTTATACCTAAAAAAGAAAAGATATTTGAAAATGATTTAGCCATAGCTTACTATGATGGTTTTCCTGTAAGTAAAGGACATATCTTAATTATATCAAAAAATCATAAAGAAACTTTTTTTGATTTAACCCAAGAAGAACAATATGCAATAATTGATTTGTTAAATAAATGTAAAAAGCATGTAGATGAATTATACCATCCAGATGGTTATAATGTTGGATTAAATTGTGGAAGGGAAGCTGGACAAAGTGTTATGCATGTACATATGCATTTAATTCCAAGATATAAAGGTGATGTAGAAAATCCAAGAGGTGGAGTAAGAGGTGTTATTCCTAGTAAAAAAAATTACTAAAGGAGAATTATGGAAAGAATATATAATAAATTGGTAAGAGATAATATACCAGAAATAATAAAACAAAATGGTGAAGAACCAATTATAAAAATATTAAATGATGATGAATATAAAAAAGAATTAGAAAATAAATTATTTGAAGAATATAAGGAAGTAATTAATTCTTCTGGCGAAGATAGATGTGAAGAATTAGCTGATATGATTGAAGTTATAAGAAGTTTAGCAAATTTAGAAAATAAAAAAATAGAAGATATAATAAATATAGCTGATAATAAATCATTAAAAAGAGGAGCATTTAAAAATAAAATATATTTAGAAAAAGTAATAAGTGATATAAAGTAGATAAATTTATCTACTTTTTGAGGATCATGTGTTATAATATGCACAAGGAGGGATTAGATGTTTGATATACTTTCAAGATTGATTGAAATAAACACTATAAATGATAAAGATAACAATTTATTTATAGAATACATTTCATCATTTCTTTCAAAAAGGGGATTTACTATTCAAGAAATAAAAAATGAAGAAGGAAATAAGTGTTTGGTTGCTAAAACACATGATATTTGTACTTTAGGTTTTCTAGGACATAGTGATACAGTTGCTGTTAGCAATAACTGGAATACTGAACCTTTAAAGCTAACTATAAAAGATTCTAATCTTTATGGACGTGGTGTATGTGATATGAAAGGTGGAATTGCTGCTTTTTTAGATATAGTAAATGATTTAGACATTTCTAAATTAAAAAAAGGTTTAATGATTATAATAACATTTGATGAAGAAATTGGTTTTAAGGGAATAAATCTAATTAAAGAAAGAGATGATATACCTGATAATATTTTAATTGGTGAACCTACTGATTTAGAACCTATTGCTTATTTAAAAGGATGTATGGAATTTAATGCTAAATTTTATGGAAAATCTGTCCATTCGTCAGTTATGCCATTTGGGGATAATGCTATTTTGAGTGCAAATAAATTTATTGGTGAATTACTAGATTTTTCTAAAAAATTGGAAAATGAAAAAAATAATGGCTTTACTATTCCTTATACAACAATGAATGTTGCTATAATAAAAGGTGGTACAAGTATTAATATTGTACCAGATGAATGTAATTTGTCGTTTGATTTTAGAACTGTTTTTTCAGAGCAACATCAGGTAATAATTAACAAAATTAATGAACTTGGTAAAAAATATAATTCAAATATTGATATAATAACTAATGTTTATCCAAGTAATAATGAGGATAAAGAAAAAATAAAAGTTATAGAAAAAATTACTGGTAAGAAAGTCTCTGGTATGAATTATGTAACAGAAGGAAACTTTTTGGTTGGAAAGAATGTTGTTGTTCTTGGACCTGGTCCCGTTACAGCTCATGAGGATAATGAACATATTTCTATTTCATCTTATAATACAACTAAAGAATTTTATAAAAAAATTATTGAAGAATATTGTATGAGGTAAGTTATGAATATTGAAAGAGAAGTAAGAATTTTGGAAATTAATAAAGAAAAATTAGAACATAGGTTAATATAAATAGGAGCCTATAAAGAAGGAGAATATTTCCAAAAAAGATATACTTATGATTTTAAACCAAAAAAGGAAAATAAGTGGATAAGATTAAGAACAAATGGAAAAAAGAATACTTTAACTATAAAAGAAATTATTAGTAATACTATCGATGGAACTACTGAATTAGAAATTGAAGTTGATGATTTTGATAAAACTAATAAATTGCTTGAAGAACTTGGTTATTATCATAGAAATTATCAAGAAAATAAAAGAATATTTTATAAATATGGAGATATTGAAATATCAATTGATAGTTGGCCATTAATCCCTGATTATGTTGAAATAGAAGGAAAAAATAATGAGGATATTTATAAATTTGTTGAAAAATTAAATTTAAAAGATAAGGAAATAACTACTCTTGATGTAGAGAAAATTTACCGAGAAAAATATAAGATAAATATTCTTGATATTGAAAATCTTAAATTTGATTAATATTTACTTTAGTTAAAATATACTATATAATATATTTAAAGAAAGAAGGGATATAATGAGTAAAAGATTATATAGATCTAAAAAAGAAAAAATGATAGCTGGTGTATGTGGTGGAATGGCTGAATATTTTAATATCGATCCTACCCTTGTTAGATTAGGTTGGGTAATATTTGGTTTGACATTTGGAACAGGTCTACTTGCTTATATTATATGTGCTTTTGTGATTCCTGAAGAGAAATAATTTATGCTTGAAAATATATTATCTTATTTACAATCATTTAGAATGGTAAGGCCTACTAATTATAGCTTATTTCATATTGTATGTTTAATTATAACAATTTTAATAACATTATTTTTAATTTTTAAAAAACCTAATATGAAAAAAACAATTTTAATTATATCTATAATAATGATTATATTTGAACTTTATAAACAATTATCATTTTCATTTGATAATGGTGTATGGAAATATCAGTGGTATGGTTTTCCTTTTCAGTTTTGCGCCACTCCAATGTATATTGCTTTAATTGCTGGCTTAACAAAAAATAAAAAAATTGAAGAAAGCTGTTATTCATTTCTTGCAACATTTGGATTAATTGCTGGCATTTCTGTTATGTTATATCCAAATACTGTTTTTGTTAAAGAAATATTAATAAATATTCAAACAATGGAACATCATGGATTTATGGTCGTAATGGGTGCTTTTATACTTGTTACGCATACTGTTAATAGAAATTATAAAGATGTAATAAAAGAAGGGTTTACGGTATTTTTGATATTAGTTGGTTTAGCTTTAATACTTGATATAGTTACATATTACTTAAATATTGATGGTGGACTTGATATGTTTTTCATTTCACCATTCCATGTTTCTTCTTTACCGGTATTTAATATTATATATCAAAATGTACCATATATTATATTTTTGCTTATATATTTATTTGCATTCTTTTTAGGCGGCAGTATTATGTATTTAAGTGCAAAAATGATAAAAAAATTATGTGAAAGAAAGTAATCTTTCTTTTTCGCTTATGGAGGTGTTTGTGTGGAAAAAAGAGATTTATATGATGAAAACAAAAAATTAACTGGAAAAACGATTTTTAAAGTTGAAGAAACACCAGAAAATTATTATATTTTAGTGGTTGTATTATTACTTCAGAATGATAAAGATGAGTTTTTGATACAGAAAAGAAGTCCTAAAAAAGGTGGTGAATGGGCTTTTACTGGAGGACATCCAAAAGCTGGTGAAAGTAGTTTAGAAGGAATATATACAGAGGTTAAAGAGGAAATTGGAATTGATATAAATAAGCCTATATTATTTAAAGAAGCAAGTGGGAAAAATGTATTCTGTGATCTTTACTACATTAAACAAAATGTTGATTTGAATGATATCAAATTAACTGATGGAGAAGTTGATGATGTAAAGTATGCTTCTATTTCTGAAATTAACAAACTATACAAAGAAGGAAAGTTTAAAAAAGGACACTATAATATGTTTTTAGATTGTTTAGATTATTTGGGAGTAAAATATGATAATAACAATTAAAGATGATAATAATAGATTTGGTGTTAGAGTATCGGGAATAATTTATAATAAAGATAAAACAAAAATATTTATGCAAAGACAAGGTAATCATGATTTTTATATGTTTCCTGGTGGAAGAATTGAATTACATGAAGATTCTTTGAGCGCAATTAAAAGAGAACTTATGGAAGAATTAAATATTAATGAGGATGTACATCTTTCATATATTGGCGAGAGTTTTATAAGTTTTCCCGGTTTAAAATATCATGAAATTAGTTTCTTTTATAAGCTTGTGATTGATGAAAATAAATATGGTTATTATGATTCTGAATATGATTGTTTAGACTTGAATGAAGGAAAATCTAAATATAAATGGATAAAGTTAGATGAAATTGATAATTATAAAATAAATCCAGAAATTATGAAGGAAAAACTAAAGAAAGAGAGTACAAATATAGAACATTTTATATATCGCGAGTTTTAAATATTGACATTATATTTATAAATGATACAATTAATTTGTGGGGGAATTTAAATGAAAAAAGAACATGAAATTTACATGTACAAAAAATATAAAGAATATTTAGAGGGTATTGCATCTGGTATAAATAAAAATATATCTGAGAATGATCAAAATAATCCTTATGAATCTATTTTTTCTAGGATTGCGTTTTCAACTATACAATTCGCGAATACTTGTAGTGTTGAAAATGTTGAGGCTTCTTATGATATTAAAAGTGTGGATATAAGAAAATCCTTAATTGAAGCAATGTATGATAAAGAGACTTATTGCTTATTAAAAAAATTCGGATTTAATGATGTTGGCTATTTGGTTTGGGAAGATGTTGTTATAACACCTTTAATATCTCCAAGTCTTTTAGAAACTTTGTTAAATAAAAAAGGAATACCTTCATATATTGATTCTGATCAAAAGATATTCCATTATAATAGCAAAGCGAATACTTTAAAAAAATAGGAGGTTCTTTTATGAAACTAGCGGTTGCATTACAAGAAAGAAATGATTTGAATAAAAAGATTGTTCAACTTAATTATCGTTTAGAATTAAATGCTGTTGTTCAAGATGGTGAAAAAACTGGAGAAAATCCAGAAGAACTACTTGAAGAACTTAATGAGTGTTACAGAAATTTGGAGGATTTGATTGGACGAATTAATAAAACTAATTGTCAAACTATTACAAGTTATAATAATCTTTCATTGACTGAATTGATTGCTAAAAAGGATGTTTTGATTCAAAAGATCAATAGTTATAGATCTTTAGCAGATACTGCCAGTAATTTAGTTACTAGAGTTTCAAGAAGTGAAATTAAAATTCTTAGTAATGTAGATGTTAAGAAAATACAAAAAGATATTGATAAAATGTCAAAAGAATTGAGATTGGTTGAAAACACAATCGAAGAAACTAATTGGCAAATTGAATTGATTTAACTGTAGTTGGTAGTTTTATGGGGTGAATGTGATCTCTGTGTCTGAGAATGAGGCATATGTACATGTTTGGGACTAAGAAGCTAGTCCTTTTATTTATAATTTATGCTTAGAAAAATTACAAATGTATTTTTAAGTTGTAAAGTTTAATACCAAACATTAACTATAAAACGAGGGTTGTGGTATGGGGATTATTTAGGAGGATTTATGAATAAAGCAGGATGTGTCTTAATTAATAGAGAAAATAAACAAATTGGACTTGTTTATAGGAAAAAATGTGATGATTATTCTTTTCCTAAAGGACATTTAGAAAAAGATGAAACATTATATGAATGTGCGATTCGTGAAACGGAAGAGGAAACCGGAAGAAAGTGCAAACTTGTATCTGAAAAAGAGATTGGGATAATTGAATATACTAATTTTGAGGGAAATATAAAAACATATATGTATTTGGCTATAGATGAGGGTTTAACTGATAAAGTAATTGATGAAAAAGATAAAGAGAATTTAGTATGGGTTAATTATGATGATGTTATAGATAAATTGTCTTATCAAAATTTAAAGGATTTTTGGAAGAAAATAGAGGTAAGAGTAAAGAAAATATGAGGAATAAAATTCTGCTTATATTTAGTCAATTGTTATTTTTTATTATTATTTTAAATAAGAAAATTAGTTTTTCTTATTATCATTATATAGTTTATTTTGTTTTATTATTATTTGTCCTTTTTACATATGGACTTTTAAAAAAGGATGAACAAAAGAAAAATGCTAGTATTTATATAATAATGTATCTAATTCTATTATTTGAATTTACTTTTATTATTGATCGGAATCGTTTTAATATAATAACTTTCAAAGATTTAGTTTATTATGTTAATTTAATTCCTTTTAAAACAATAAATTCGATAGTTACATCAGATATTAATTTATTTCATAAAGTATACAATTTAATTGGAAATTTGATTGCATTTATGCCATTATCTTTTTTACTTATTGTTAAGGATAAAAAGTATACTAAGATTGGAAATCAGATTATGATTCTTTTGCCACTTGTACTTTTTATTGAGGTTATCCAACTTATAACTATGGTTGGTAGATTTGATGTAGATGATATAATTTTGAATGTTGGTGGAGGAATAGTATTTGTATTTTTGTTAAATAAATTAAAACTTTCTGATAGAATGAGGAATTTATTTTATACAGATTTTAATTTGAATTATAAGGTTAAAAAAACTTTGTATTTAGTTTCTTGTATTTTACTAGTACTTATTGATATTATTATGTTTTTAATATTTATAGAATCGTTATAAGAAGATACTAAGTAAGTTTATTAACAAAAATGTTAGTAAAATATGTAAATGACAAAATAAAGATGGTTTGCCATTGAAAATTACTGACAAAAGTGTCAGTAAAATTCAGTGAGGAGAATGTTATAGGAAATCGGTAAATATAAATGTTGATTAATGTTACATTGTCAAAGAAGTGTTTATAGAATGAATGAAATAGTAACCAAATCATTAGTTGATTATAAAAATTAAGAGTGTTACTTAAAAAAATATTTTAAGATTGATGATAAGTTATATTTTGCTAAAATACCTATTAATTGTAAAATAAGTATTTTATTATGATAATGACTATTTCCTTAATTAGGACTATTTTGTCCTTTTTTTCATATATTGAAATAGGTGATAAGTTTGAAGAAAATAATTATTTTATTATTATTTATAATCCCAGTTAATATTAAAGCTTATGATACAAGTGCAACAAGTGCGATTTTAATGGAACAAAAAACAAATAGAATTATATATGCTAAAAATATTCATAATAAAAGAAGTATTGCATCTATTTCTAAGATTATGACAGCTATACTTGCAATTGAATCAGATAAATTATATGATACAGTTAAAGTAACAGATGTTGTAAATAAAGCATATGGTTCTGGTATATATATAAAACCTGGCGAAGAATTAAAAATAATTGATTTAGTTTATGGATTAATGCTTAGAAGTGGTAATGATGCTGCTTTACAAATTGCAAATACTGTATGTGAAAATGAAGATGATTTTGTTAAATTAATGAATGGTAAAGCTAAAGAAGTTGGTATGAAAGATACTACTTTTAATAATCCTTCGGGTTTAGAAGAAAAAGGAGGTAATATCTCAACAGCTTATGATATGGCACTTCTTATGAGTTACGCTATGAAGAATGAAACATTTAGAATGATAACTGGGACAAGAAAATATCAGCTTAATAATTATTTTTGGGTAAATAAAAATAAATTGCTTACTCTTTATAAATATACAACAGGTGGTAAAACTGGTTTTACTGATATTGCTAAAAGAACTTTGGTAACTACAGCAAGTAAAGATAATTTAGATTTAGTTGTTGTAACACTTAATGATGGAAATGATTTTTTGGATCATCAGAATTTATATAAAGAAGCATATGAAAATTATAAGAGTTATGAAATTGTTAAAGATGGTTTATTTGAAGTTTATGGCGAAGACTTTTATAAAGAATCTTTTTATGTTAAAGAAGGATTTAGTTATCCTTTATCAAATACAGAAAAAAATGATATTATTTTAAAAATTGATCTAATAAAAAAAGAAAATTACGAGAATGATGAAAAGATAGGTAGCGTGGTCATAAAATTGCAAAATAAGGAACTAAAAAATATTGATTTGTTCATTAAGAAAAAAGAAAAAAAGTCATTTTTTCAAAAAATCAAGGAATGGTTTAAAAATTTATGGTAAGTTTTATTTGGTTTATATTAATAGTTGTTGGAATTATTTTTTCTTTATTTAATGGAACAAACATAACAAATGTCATTTTATCTACTCCAAAAGAAGCAATTGATTTATGTTTACAGATATTTCCAAATATTGCTTTATGGTTTGGAATAATGAAAATCTTGGAAAATTCTGGTTTAATTGATAAATTATCTAAAATTACATCGAAATTAATTAAGCCATTATTTAAAGATATACCAGAAAATGATAAATCTCTTGGTTATATATCAAGTAATATCATTGTTAATATGTTTGGAGTAGGTAATGCTGCTACTCCTATTGGTTTAAAAGCAATGAAGTCTTTACAAGAACAAAATAAAAGTGATAGAGCTTCTAAAGCAATGATAACTTTTTTAGTAATTAATACATCGGGATTAACTTTACTTCCTACTAGTGTACTTGGCCTTAGAGCTTTTTATAATTCTAGTGATCCTGGTAAAATAATTGTACCTGCTATAATTGTTACTTTCTTATCTACAATTGTTAGTTTAATTATTGATTATATATTTAGGAGAATTTATCATGACTAGATTAATACTTCCTTTAATTGTTTTGTTTGTTTTGATTTATTCTTATAATAAGACTAATATTTATGAATCATTTATAGAGGGTGTAAAGGAATCTTTTAGTTTAATGAAAGATATTTTCCCAACTATTTTAGCAATGATTTTTGCTATTAATATTTTTACTAATAGCAATATTTTATCCATGTTTTCTAAAAGTGCTAATATAATTACCATGATTATATTAAGACCTTTATCAGGTAATGCTGCTTTTGGTACTTTAAACAATATTTATAAAACATTTGGGGTTGATCATTTTCTTTCTTTTTTTGCATCTTTAATACAAGCTACTAGTGATACAACTTTTTATGTTTTAACTCTTTACTTTGGAATTGTTAAAATAAAAAAAATCCGCTACGCACCAATTGTGTGTTTACTTGCAGATTCTGTATCAATTATAATTGCTTATTTTGTTGCAAAAATATTTTTTTAGTCTTCATTAACTATGCTAATTGCATCTACTGGGCAACCCTCTAGAGCATCCATAGCTTCTTCTTTTAATTCTTCTGGGATTTCATCTACAATTACTTCAGCATAATTGTCATCAAATCCAAATACTTTATCACATGTACCAACACAAGCACCACATCCAATGCATGCATTTTTGTCAACTGTCATTTTCATTTTTTTACCTCCAAATCAAATTATAAACAAAAACGTTCTAAAAAGCAAGTATAGTATTTTAAAAATTTTAAAAATGTGATATGATTATAATAGGGTGAGGAATATGGCCAATAGAATGGATAGATATGGTGAAGAAGATGGTTTATCTAGATCTTTAAAAAACCGTAGTTTATATGATACATTGTATGATAGTAAAGAATATTCAATTAAAACTAATGAGAAAACTATTTCTAGGACTAATGAACTTAATTTGGATGCTATTAAGAGTATGATAGCTGAAGAAAAAAAATATGAAAAAAAAGTTCAGATTATTCCTAAAGAAATTGTAGATGATCATGAGGATGAAAAGGCTTATGATATAAATGAGGTTTTAGTTCAAGCGAGAACTAATTATAAAGAAGATAATTTGAAGAGAAGTCTGAAAGAAAATCCTTTCGAGATTAGAGAAAGAATAGAAAAGTTAAAAGAAGAAGAGGAGAAGCCTGAGGTACTTGATGATATGTTTGGTGATTTGATGGCGACTAAGACTTTAAAGGAAGGCTCAATTAAGGAAATAATTGAAAAGGAAAAAGAAGAGACTGTAGAACCTGAAAAAACTTCGCTTAATCTTGGGCTTGTTGATAAGGATTTTGAAGAATTAAAGGATATGCATGAGAGTATAAAAAAGAATAATGTTTTATTAAAAATATTTTTAGGTATCTTAATATTAGCAGCACTTTTAATAACTGCTTATGCAATATATAAAATAATATGATGAGTTTCTCATCTTTTTTTGATATAATATTTTTGAGGGATGTATTATGAGATTAAAAATTGATAGTTTTGATCATCAGGGTAGAGGTATTGGTCATTTTAATGATAAAGTTTATTTTGTTTTTGATGCTTTACCTGGTGAAGAAGTAGAAATTGAAATTGAAAAAGAAAAAAAGAACATTGCAACTGGTAGAGTAGTTAAGTATTATAAAACAAATGATGATTTAAGAGTTAAAGCAAAATGTCCTTTTTATGGAATATGTGGTGGTTGTGATATTATGCATATTAAGGATCAAAATGGATATAAGTTTGATAAATTAAATAATATTATTAACAGATATGTTGATAAAGATATAAAGGTTTTGGATGTTGTTAATTTAAATGAGTATAATTATAGAAATAAAATTACTTTACAGGTTTGTAATAATAAAATTGGTTTATATAAGAAAAATAGTAATGATATTGTTTGTATTGATAAATGTTTTCTAGTTGATGATAGAATTAATAAAATTATTGCTTTAATTAAAGAAAATCAAAATTTAAATGGTATTAAACAGATTGTTATTAAATATATGGATGAATCTATGGTTACTTTTATCGGTAATGATAATGTTAATTTTGATTATTTAAAGGGTGTTGTTGATTCTATATATGTTAATAAAAAGAATGTTTATGGGAAGAGTAAAATAACTGTTCATATGGGCAATTTTAAATTTTTGGTTTCTAGTGAATCTTTTTTTCAGGTTAATACTTTAGTCGCGACTGCTATGTATAATTATATTGATTCACTTATTGATAAAACTAATGTTATTTTCGATTTATATTGTGGAACAGGTACTATTGGTATTTTTGTTAGTAATAAAGCTAATAGAGTAATTGGTCTTGAGATTAATGGTGAAGCTGTTAGGGATGCTAATGAGAATAAGAAAATTAATGGTATTAATAATATAGATTTTTATGAGGGTGATGCTTCTAGTATTGTTAAAAAAACTGATTTAAAACCAGATGTTATTATTGTTGATCCTCCTAGAAGTGGTCTTGATGATAAGATGATTATGGATATCAATAAATTACTTCCTAAAAAAATTATTTATGTTTCTTGCGATCCGATGACTTTGGCTCGTGATTTAAAGAAACTAGATAATTATAATATTATAAGTGTTAAGGGATTTAATATGTTTCCTAATACTTATCATGTTGAGAGTGTGAGTTTACTTGAAAGAAAATAGTCGAGTTAAAAATTCTTTTTAGAGATTATGTCTAGCTTATATGAATGTATATTTTATTTAAGAATTAATTTAAAAAAAACTAACCATTTTTAAAAATTAATGACTATATTATTGAAAGGTGATTGTTGTGGACAAGATTTATGATGAATATTATTATAAAATTTATAACTGGGCAATAAAAAAGACAAATCATAAAGAGGATGCAGAAGATTTGACTAATAGTGTTTTTTTTGGCAATATTTGAATATTTTAGTAAAGATATCAAAGTAGAAAAGATAGAAAATTTAATATGGAAGATTGCTTATAATTTATGGTGCACCAAAGCAAAAAACTATATTAAAACAAAGAATGATATAATTTATGATGAAAATAATGAAATAGGATATGAAGCCCCAATGTTAGATAAAGTTATATATAAAGAAATTATAAATGGTTTAGATGATATAGGTTTGACTGATAAAGAAAAGACTATATTTAAAATGTACTATCTTAATGACCTTTCAATAAAAGAAATTAGTGAAAAAATAAATTCTAAAGAAGCTAATATAAAATATTTTTTATATAGTGCAAGGAATAAAATAAAGGAGAGATATGGTGAATAATATAAGTGTTTGTTTGAATATTGTAAATGATGAATGTACAAAAAGGGGAATGACTGATTACATTCC
>CAJKKJ010000005.1 GCA_905200435.1 uncultured Bacillota bacterium
TAAGCCCTAACATTATAATAAATGTAAATATTCCATCCATTAAATGGTCAAATGCAAATGTTCTATATTTATAAATATATAATCCAAATATTAAAACAAAACTAACAATTAGAACACTATCAGGTATTATATATGAATCTAAATCAGAAACTGTAATAATAACAAGTGTTGAACATAAAATAATCGATATTATAAAATCAAAACTAAAGCCAAATTTTAAATAACTTAAAATAAATAAGATGCCGGTTAAAAATTCAAATAACGGATACTTTATAGAAATATGCTTTGAACAATATCTACATTTTCCTCTTAAAAAAAAATAAGAAAATAAAGGTATTAAGTCATAAAACATAAGGCGATGGTTACAATTTGGACAATGTGAAGGAGGAAAAACAATTGATTCCTCCTTTGCTAATCTTAAGCCAACCACATTGTAAAATGAACCAAATACTATACCAAATATAAAAAGTATAACATAAATCATAAATTCCCCCTATAATTGTGTCATAGATTCATACATACTAAACATTGGAACAATGATTGATAAAATTATAATACCAACTATTACAGTCAAGAAAACAATTAAAATAGGTTCAATAAATGTTTTTAATCTAGCAACAATATTTTCTTGTTCTTCTTGGTAATAAGATGCAACTTTAGCCATCATTTCTGGTAACTGGCCAGTTTTTTCACCTGTTACTAACATTTCATAAGCTGGTATTGGAAATGCCCAATGGTTTTTAAAAGCAATTGATAATTTTTCACCTTTTCCTAAATTTTCAATTGTTTTATATATCAAATCTTTATATATTTCATTATTAGATAATTTACTCAATATATCCATACTATCAGTTATAAATACATTATTAGCGAGTAAACTTGAAAAAGTTTTACTAAAAGTTACTACTTCGCCATAAATAATAACATCTTTAATAACTGGAATATGCATTATTAAATATTGATATCCTCTTCTAAAACTTTTTAAATTCTTTATTAAAATTAAAAGTGTAGATAATATTGCTATAATAATTAATAATAATTTTATAGCATTATCTTTTAAATAATTTGAAACATTCATAACTATTTTAGTAAATGTTGGAATATTTACACCCATTGATGCATATATTTCTGTAAATTGAGGAACAACATATAACATGATAAATACAATTACACCAATTGCAAATACAAATACAATAGTTGGATATATCATAGCATTTACTATTTGTTTTTTTGTTTTTTGGATTGAACCATAATATTCAGCCATATCATCTAATGTTTCTGGTAATTGTCCAGTCATTTCAGCTGTTTTAACCATATTTATTAATAATTTTGGAAATGATTCTGGTTGTTTAGATAAAGCTACACTAAATGAATCACCCATTGTTAATGAATACATTAATTTTTTAAATATTCTTTTATAATTTTTGTTTTTATATTGTCTTGTTAGAATACGTATTGAATCAATTAATGACATACCAGCTTTTATATAAGTTGATAATTGAGTTAAGAAGAATATTAAATCATCCATTTTAATGGTATTGCCACCAAATGAAACACCATACATTGTTTGAATATATTTATTTGTTTTTATACTATAAACTTTATATCCTTCTGATACTAGATAAGCATTAACTTCTGCTACACTATAGGCATCAAAATAATCCTTTATAATTTCACCATCTTGATCTTTAACTATATATTCATACATTAATTTTTTTTCTGTTCTAATGTTATCAGTTTCAGGATTTAGTACAAATTCTTTTGTTGGCAATTTTATTTGTGGTTTTAACTTATCCAAGAAACTCTTTTTTTTAGGTGCTTTTTGTTCTTCTACTGGACTACTATTTTTAGCATTTTTAGTAATTACATCATTTAAACTGTCACCAGTATTCATTTTATTTTGTAAAACTTCATTTAAGTTATTTGCAGTTTCTTCTTCAAGTATTTCGATATTTCCCTCATTATTCATAAGTATTCCCCTACTTTCTTATTAATTATATCATATTTTAAAAATAGTTAAAATACTTTTTCAAATAAATGTACGAATTTTTATTTTAAAACATATAATATTTTGAAAGGAGACTTATGAACTATTATCCATATATCCCGGTCATGCCTACTAGACCATCTTTATTTGGTATATTTAAAGGATTCAATTTTGGTTCTATTTTATCTGGAACTCAAAAGGCTTTAAATTTAGCTAATCAAGCAATTCCGTTAATTAAGCAAGTTTCGCCAGTATTTAAAAATGCTAAAACAATGTTTAGAGTAATGAACGAGTTTAGAAAAACAGATACTGTAAGTACTATAAGCAGGAAAACAGATGCTGTGAATGTAGAAAAGCAAAAGACTATTAGTTCTAATAAAGAAGAAGTCTCAGAGGTAAAAAATGTAAAAGAAGAAATAAATGGACCTACATTTTTTGTTTAAGAAAAGGAACTTTTTATTTAGTTCCTTTTAATTTTATCAATAATATTTTATACTTAATTTTTTTTATTATTTTTTTTAATGGAATACTTTTATATGTTTTATATAGTTTATTATATAAATATTCTTTATAATCATTATCCATATATAATCCAAAATAATAATCAAAATAAGTATATCTTTTTTTACCTTTTTTAAATCTGATTATATTATAATATTTTTTATCAAATATAACTTCTTCTTTATCAATGTAATACTTTTTACATATTTTTTTTCTTAACTTATATAAATCATTATTACTTTGTATAATTAAAGTATTAATTTTGTCAAATTCTTTATTTTTTAATATTTCTAGAATAGTATTAGTTCCCATGCCTGCTATTACGACGGTTTCTGTACCTTTTACTTTATAATTATCTAAGCCATTACTACAAACGATATTTATTTTATCTAATAGATTACTTTCTTTTATATTGTTATATGTAATGTTTAATACCGCTTCTTTATTATCAATTGCTGTGCATTTATAGCCTTTATTTGTTAAATATATATCTAATAAGGCATGATCACAACCTATATCAATTATTTCTTTTGTATCTATGAGAGATGCTACTTTTAATAATCTTTTTGAAAGCATTAGTCTGTCATGTAATCCTTTAATTTTCTTGATCTTGAAGGATGTCTCAATTTTCTTAAAGCTTTAGCTTCTATTTGTCTAATTCTTTCCCTTGTTACACCAAACATTTGGCCAACTTCTTCAAGTGTTCTACTTTTACCATCTTCTAGACCAAATCTTAATTTGATTACTTTTTCTTCTCTTTCTGTTAGTGTTAATAAAACTTCGGATATTTCTTGTTTTAACAATTCGTTTGTTGCGTAATCTTCTGGACTCATATTGTGTTCATCTTTAATAAAGTCACCTAAATGTGAATCATCTTCTTCACCAATTGGTGTTTCTAAACTAACTGGTTCTTGACTTATTTTTAAGATTTCTCTTATTCTTTCAACTGGTAAATTCATTTTTTTAGATAATTCTTCTTCCGATGGTTCTCTATTTAATTCCAGTGTTAATTGTCTATGAATACGCGCTAATTTGTTAATTGTTTCTACCATGTGAACTGGTACTCTTATTGTTCTTGCTTGGTCTGCTATTGCTCTTGTTATAGCTTGTCTAATCCACCATGTTGCATATGTTGAAAATTTATAACCTTTTGATACATCAAATTTTTCAACTGCTTTCATTAAACCAATATTACCTTCTTGGATTAGATCCAAAAATAACATTCCTCTACCAACATATCTTTTAGCAATACTTACAACAAGTCTTAAGTTTGATTCAGCAAGGGTTCTTTTTGCTTCTTCGTCACCTTCCATAATACGATCTGCAAGTTTTAATTCTTCATCTAAAGATAGTAGTTTTATTTGACCAATTTCTTTTAAATACATTCTAACAGGATCATCAATTGTTAAGTTTTTGGTTATTGCATTATCATCTAGTAATAATTTATCTACAGAATCAGTTGATGTATCGTCATCTTCTTCGGATATAACCGCTATATTGTTTTGATTAAAGGTATTATATAAATCATCTAGAGCATCACTATCTAGATCTAATCCCTTTAAAGAATTTGCTAGTTCTTCATATGTTATAAATCCTTTTGCTTTTCCTTTTTTTACTAATTCTTCTTTTCTTTCTTCAAATGTTTTAATTTCGTTCATAATTACTCTCCTCTACCATTTAAAAATGCAATTTTTTTAGCAAGTTCAATTTTTTCTGCATAATCGATTGATTCTTTCATTTTTTGTTTTAAATTATTTATTTCTAAATTTCTATTATATTCATCAATACATCTTATGTAGTCTTCTATTTCTTCTTTTGAATATGTTTCTTTTAAATCACGAGATGTTATTTCTCCTAGCACTTTTGTCATTTCTTTATCTTCTGCTATAAAAGTCAAGAAATCTGCAACATCTATATTACCATATTTTTGATAAAATGCGCAAATTTGTCTAACTAAAAATCTATATTTTTCGGTTGGTAAATAGATTTTTTTTGCTTCATATTGTAATATTACTTTACTATCTTTTAACATATAGTATATTAAATCAATTTCAGCTTTTTCATACTTCTGTAAATTTACTTCTTTTTTTACTTCAATTTGCTTTTCTTCTTTAGCTTCTGTTTTTAGTTGTGATTTAAGGAATTCTACTCCTAGGTTTGTTTCATCAGATAATTTACCTATTGTTACTTCTCTTAATACAGGATCTTTTATATTATCTATTTCGGTTATCATTTTTTTTACGTATTCCGCTTTGGATGTACTATCTCCCATATCAATTCCTCTTTTGTTATAGAATTCTTTAAATTCCATAACACTTAAAGGATGGCTTAATTTTTCCTTAAATGCTTCTACTCCGTTATTTTTTATGTATTCATCTGGATCTTTTCCTTTTGCTTTATCTAGTACTACTATACTTGGAAATACATCTAATTTTAATAATTCATTTGTACAAGCATTTGCTGCCATTATTCCAGCATCATCGCCGTCAAAACATAGAATAATATTTTTGGCCATACGGCTTATTAGATGTGCGTTAGAGCTTGTTATTGCTGTCCCCATTGCAGCAACTACATTTGTTATACCATGGGTATAAGCACTTATTACATCCATAAATCCTTCCATGATAATTACTTCATTTTTTCTTCGGCATTCATTTCTGGCTCTATGATAATTGTATAATAATTCACCTTTTTTAAATATTTCTGTTTCCCTACTATTTATATATTTTGGGGCATCTTCACCATTGAATATTCTTCCACTAAAACCTACTACTTTTCCGTTTAAATCCCATAGGGGAAACATTATTCTATTTCTATATAAATCATAACCATTTTCTGTAGCTAGTCCACTTTTTAATATATCTTTATTATCAAATCCTTTTTTTACTAATGCTTCGTAGATATTACCTTTTATTAATGATAAACCTATTCCAAATTCTTTTATGGTTTCATCATTTATTCCTCTGTTTTTTAAATATTCTTTAGCAGGTATTCCTTTAGTTGTATTTAGATTTAATTGATATAGTTTGTTTGTTAAATTATAAATATCATATAGTACACTTTCTTTTTTTAGTGGTTTCATTTCATCTATTTTTACTTCAATGCCACCTATAGTTGCGACTTTTTTTACCGCTTCAGCAAAACTTATGTTTTCGTATTCTTTTATGAATTGGAATACATTTCCCGTTGCGCCACATACAAAACATGTATATATTTGTTTTTCTTTTGATACGCACATACTGGGTGAATGATCATCATGAAATGGACAAATGCCAAAATAGTTTTTTCCGTGTGCAGTTAAATTTAAATATGAAGAAACAACATCTACTATATCAACACTATTTCTTATTTCTTGTAATTCAGTACTTGAAAACATAACAAATCAAACTCCCTCTATATATACTATACGACAAAAATTTAAAAAAACCTTTTTTTTCATGAAAAAAAATGAAAATTTTTTCATTTTTTCGTAAATTTATCTAAAATTCGTTCTCTTAGGGTCATAAAATCGTATTTTACATACTTTTCTATGTCTCCTTTTGAAGCACTTGTTCCGAATTCATCTATTGTTAATAGATAACTGTTGTCGTATACGAATTGATGCCATCCAAAGCTTGATCCTGATTCTAAAACAAATACTCTATAGCCTTTTGGTATTAACAAATCTTTATATTTTTGTGGTTGCATGTTATATATTTCCATGCATGGCATACTTACAACTCTTAGGTCTAGTTTATATTTGTTGTATAAGTCGTTTGCTAGAACTAGAGCCATATGCACATCTGATCCGGTTGCGATTATAATGCCGTGCAATTTTTCTTCTCTTCTTACTATATATGCTCCTCTTCCGCACATTCCGGCATCTGATGATGGTATTATAGCTGTAGGGTTTTTACTTACTATTAGAGCACTTGGTGCATCGTTTGTGTTTAATATTATGTTCCAACATCCTATTAATTCTTTTACATCAGCCGGTCTAAAAACATTTAAGTTTGGTATTGATCTTAGAGTCGCTAATTGTTCAACAGGCTGGTACATTGGTCCTTCTCCATTTGCTACTATACTATCATGTGTAAAGATATATGTTACTGGCAAATGCATTATTGCTGACTGCCTTATTTGTGGTTTTACATAATCACTTAGTGCTAAATATGTTGATCCAAATGGTCTAAATCCACTAAGCGCTAATCCGTTTAATATCGCTCCCATTGCATTTTCTCTATTTCCAAAACAAATATTTTTTCCATTGTATCTTCCATCTGTTACGGCAATACTTTTGTTTATTTTTGTATATGTTTCACTTACTAAATCAGCGCTACCACCCACAAGATTTGGAAGTACTGATGATATTTTATCAATTACCATTTGATTACTTGTTCTTAATTCCACTTTACTATTTATATCTAAATCCCAATATAATCTTAATAAATCTATGTTTACTTCGTTTTTGAATAGATATTCTATTTTTCTTCTATCCCCTTTTAATACTTCATCAACGTATAATTTGTAGTTATGTGACCATTCTTCGTATTTGTAACTGCTTCTATCTAACAAACGTTTTCTAAAGTCTTTTACAGCTTCATCGTTAATATAGAACTTTTCTTGTGGTAATTCTAGTTTTTGCTTTAATTGTTCAATATCCTTAGCTTCTAATGGATTGTTATATATTTCTTTAGAACCAGCTAGTAATGAGCCTTCACCAAGGATTGTCTTAATTTCTATTATTGATGGCATTCCTGAACTTTTTGCTTTATCAATTGCTTTATCTATTAGAGCTGTATCATTACCATTTTTTACTGAATCTGTATACCAACCTAAAGCTTTAAATTTATCTAATACTTTTTCTGTAAATGTAATTGATGTATCACCATCTATTGTTATATTGTTTGAATCATAAAGTACTATTAAATTGTCTAAATTTAAATTACCTGCTAAGCTTGCAGCTTCAGTTGTTATACCCTCCATCATATCTGTTTCTGTACAAAGAGCATATACCCTATAGTTTATTAGTGATCTATCTCTTTCTATTCTTGTTGATGATGGAATAATATATTTTGTTTCAAGCATTTTTTCAGCCAATGCCATACCTACTGCAACACCAAAACCACTTCCTGCTATTCCAGTACTTGCATCTACACCATCAGTTTTACCATATTCTGGAAAGCCTGGTGTTTTAGAACCTAATTTTCTATATTTTTTTAGGTCATCTATTAATAAATCATAGCCGGCATAAAATAATGTTGCATATAGTAATGATGAACCGCATCCTGCTGACATTACAAATCTATCTCTATTTAACCATTTTGTATCACTTGTACTTATGTTCATATGTTTACTGTATAATGTATATAAAATAGGAGCTGATCCAAGTGAAATACCAGGATATCCACTTCCTGCTTCTGTTATCATATCTATTGCTAAGCTTTTAATATTTGCTATTATTTCTTTATCCATAATTATTACCTCTATTACATTTTACCAAATATTTTTAAAGAAAAAAAGATATATTTTACACATTTTACAGTTTTTAAGTACAAAACATTTGTTTGAATATAGGAGATATGCTATAATATACGAAGAAAGGTGATTTTATGGAAAAATTAACGGAAAAACAATGTGAAATACTTGATTGTATTAAAGAATTTATTGCATCTCATGGATATCCACCAACTGTTAGAGAAATTTGTAAAATCAAGAATCTGTCATCACCTGCTACTGTTCAAACTCATTTAAATAAATTGATTGAAAAAAAAATCATTAAGAAGGATTCTAAGAGAAATAGAGCAATTGAATTGCTTATTGATAATGAATATGAGAATAATAATTTAGTTAATGTTCCTTTGTTTGATGGTGAAAAAAATAATTTTATATCTTTACCTACTTTTATGGTTCCAAATAATAAAGAAGTTTTTGCTTTTGTAGCTCAAAATAATTTTGATAATGTACTTAGAGGGGATCTTGTTATTGTAGAAAAACAAACTACATTTAAAGAAGATGATATTGTTGTTATTAATGATGGAATTAAATTTGATTTAACTTGCTATAATGGAAATGGTTTGGGTAAAGTTATTGGTATATATAAAAAAATGTGATTTTTAGATCACATTTTTATAATATTTAAAAAAGATAGAATGACAAGTTCTATCTTATTACTATATTAACTAATTTTTTAGGTACAGTTATTACTTTAACTATTTCTTTGCCTTGAATATTAATTTTTACATTTGGTATTTCTTCAGCAATTTTAATCATTTCTTCTTCAGAAGTATCAGATGAAACTTCAATCTTACCTCTTACTTTGCCGTTTACTTGAACTACCATTTCATAGCTTTCATCTTTTATCTTATTTTCATCATAGGTTGGCCATTTTTCATAAGCAATTGTATTTTCTTCTCCTAATATACTCCATAATTCTTCTGTTACATGTGGAATAATTGGATTTATTAATTTTAAGAAATTTTTAGCATATTCTAATGGAAATATATTCTCTTTATATACAGCACTTATAAATATCATCATTTGAGATATTGCTGTATTTATGTTTAAACTTTCATAATCCTCTGTTACCTTCTTAACAGTTTGATTATATACTTTATCTAAGTTAGTATTTTTTTCATTCCTTATCTTATTCTCACTAGTATATAACCTATAAATTCTTTCAATAAACTTTCTCGCTGCTTCTATTCCTTTTGCATCCCATGGTTTAGATGCTTCAATTGGTCCCATAAACATTTCATATAGTCTTAAACTATCTGCACCATATATTCTTACCATATCATCTGGGTTTACAACATTACCTCTTGATTTAGACATTTTTTCATTATTCTCACCTAAAATCATTCCTTGGTGAACTAACCTTTTAAATGGTTCTTCATTTGTTATATAACCTTCATTATATAGGAAACGATTCCAAAATCTTGAGTATAATAGATGTCCTACAGCATGTTCTGCTCCACCCATATATAAATCAACTGGCATCCAGTGATCTGCTAGTGTTTTATCTACAAATTCTTTATCATTATCTGGATCAATATATCTTAAGTAATACCAACTAGATCCGGCTGATCCTGGCATTGTACAAGTTTCTCTTACACCTTTAACACCATTTATTTCTACATTCTTCCACTGTTCAGCATTATCAAGTGGTGGATTTCCATTTTTACCTTTATAATCATCCATAACTGGTAAAACTAATGGAAGTTCACTATCTTCTAAAACATATTCCTTACCATTTTCTAAATGAACAATTGGTACTGGTTCTCCCCAATATCTTTGACGCGCAAATATCCAGTCTCTTAAACGATAATTTATTTTTTTTGTTCCTATATTGTTTTCTTCAATAAACTCAAACATTTTATTTAGAGCATCTTCTTTATTTAATCCATTTAAGAATTCTGAATTAATATGTAAACCATCTCCTGTAAATGCTTCTTCTAAAACATTTCCACCTTCTAAAACTGGTATTATTTCTAGATTAAATTTTTTGGCAAATGCATAGTCTCTTTCATCATGAGCTGGTACTGCCATAATTGCGCCTGTTCCGTATGATACTAATACATAATCACTAATCCATATTGGTAATTCTTTGCCATTTACTGGATTTATTGCATATGCACCTGTAAATACTCCTGTTTTATCTTTATTTAAATCTGTTCTTTCTAATTCAGACTTTAATGAACACATATTTTTATAATTTGTTACTTCTTCTTTTTTATCTTCTGTTACTATTTTATCAATAAGCTCATGTTCTGGCGATAATACGCAATATGTTGCACCAAATAAAGTATCACACCTTGTTGTAAATACTGTAAAATCATAATCAGTATCTTTTACTTTAAATTTTATTTCAGCACCTACTGATTTACCAATCCAATTTCTTTGCATTTCTTTTGTTGATTCTGGCCAGTTTAATTTATTTAGACCATCTAATAGTATTTCAGCATATTTTGGCATCTTCATTACCCATTGTCTCATATTCTTTCGAACGACTGGATAACCACCTCTTTCGGATTTACCATCAATTATTTCATCGTTTGCAAGTACTGTACCTAATTCTTCACACCAGTTTACTGGCATATATGTACATTCTGCTAAATTTTTTAAATACATTTGTTTAAATATCCATTGTGTCCATTTATAAAATGATGGATCACTTGTTGATATAGCTCTGTCCCAATCATATGAAAAACCTAGTTCTTTCATTTGCCTTGTAAAATTTGCTATATTTTTTTCAGTAAATACTCCTGGATGATTACCTGTTTTTATAGCATATTGTTCAGCTGGTAAACCAAATGAATCAAATCCCATTGGATGAAGAACATTAAATCCTTGCATTCTTTTCATACGAGCTACTATATCAGTTGCTGTATAGCCTTCTGGATGACCAACATGTAAACCTTCTCCAGATGGATATGGGAACATATCTAAGCAATAATATTTTGGTTTTGAAAAATCATAAATATCTGTTTTGAAAGTTTTATTTTTATCCCAATATTCTTGCCATTTTTTTTCAATTTTCTCATGATTATACATAATTTCCTCCTAAAAAAACACTATAAATATAAGGACGATTATTACCGCGGTACCACCTTATTTCATAATGTTATGCTTCTTTATAATTTTTAACGCGATTAAGCGATTCAATCTAGAAAATAAGTTCATAAGTAATATTTATTAATTTCCATCAACCATTAACTTTCTATAAAATATTATTTTATTACTACTTTTTCCGTCTTTTTGAATATATACATATATTAGCATATTTTTTTTAGATAAGCAAGTATTTAAATATATTTTTTAGTTATATACAGAAATGTGTGAAATTTTTTTAAAGTTATTTTTATCTTATTTAGTAAAGAATTACAAAAGTTTTATACGCATTTTAAAACAAATTTTTATGTTAGTGTTTCCTTCGCAAATTTGCACTTTCCCATTCCAATTATTTAAGCATTACCATCAATTAAATCCATAAATCAGAATTAATTATATTATTCAAACATATAATTAACTAGGTGAAAAAATGAATTATTTAAAAAAAATAAGTATTGCTTTAGGCATAAGTCTTGGTATAACTCTCATATTAACATTTCTAAACACCCTATTCAATTACATAGAACTATATAGTTATAATGTATACACAATCATAGAATTCATAATTGTATTAATCGCATCACTT
>CAJKKJ010000006.1 GCA_905200435.1 uncultured Bacillota bacterium
TTTTTATTTTGAAACTGTTTATGATTTTTATGATAGATTAGAAGAAATGATTAGTATTGTTAATAAACCTTTATTTACAAATAAAATTAATACTATAAAAAAACCTATTTATGAAGAAATAAAGAGAAAGAATGATATTTATAATTATAATTATGTAAAAGCTTTGAATGAATGTATATATAATAACAATTATATAAATATATTAGGGGATATTTCTGATGTTAAAAATATTACAAATAAAGAACTTAAATTTATTCATAAGATATTTTATACACCCCAAAATCAAATATTAGCAATTTCGGGTAATTTTAATATAAATAAAACTATTCAAATTATTGAAAAATTATATAAAAGAAATAAGAATATTAATTATAAAATTCTTAATTCTAAAGAAAAATATGAAGTTAATATAAAAGAGAAAACTGTTGTTGAACCTAAAATTAATGAACAGATTACAATTTCTTTTAAGATACCTTCTAAAAAGTTTACTAAACTTGAGAAAATTAAATTAACTTATTATTTGGAATTTTTCTTAAAATATAATTTTGATGATAATTCTGCTAATTTTAAAGAAGTTACTTTAAAAAAATATTCTTTAACCAGTTTTAATAAGGTTATTGATAAAGTTCTTGATAATATGGTTATTTTATCTATTAATCTTATGACAAAATATTTTGATGAATTTAAGAACATTGTTTTTAGTTCTATTAATAAAATGTATATTTCTCCTGAATATTTTGAACTTGAGAAGAGAATTACTTTGATTAACCATATTAAAAATAGCACTAACATTAATTATGTATTTGATCAGTATCTTACGAATTATTTATCTTTTAATTACAATAAAGTAGATAGTATTAATTTTATAAATAGTTTAAATTATGATGAATGTATTGAATTACTTAAAAGACTTGATTTTTCTAATTATACAATTGTTAAAGAGGTGAAGAAGTAATATATGGATCAAGAGAAATTTGGAAAATTAATTAAAGAAATTAGGAAGAAAAATGGTTTGACTCAGAATGAGCTTGCAAATAAATATAATGTTACTTATCAAGCTGTAAGTAAATGGGAAAATGGAAAAAATTTGCCCGATATGGCTTTGATTAAACAAATTGCACAAGATTTTAATGTTAGTTTGGATGATATGTTAGGAGTTTCTAAAAAGAAAAAAAATTATATTTGGATAATTGGTTTAATTATTTTTGTTGTTGCGCTTATTTTGGTATTTATGAAACCATCTAGTTTTAAATTTAAAACTTTATCTTCATCATGTGATAATTTTAATTTGTCTGGTAGTATTTTTTACAATAATAATAGATCGGCTATTCATATTACAAATATTGAATATTGTGGTGAAAGTGATCTTACTGAGTATAAAGAAATTTCTTGTACTTTATATGAAAAAAATAATAAGATTATAAATGAAATTAGTAAATGTGATGATGGTTATAACACTAAGCTTTATGATTTTTTGAAGAACGTTGATATTGAAGTTTCTTCTTATGCAAATATTTGTAAAGAGTTTAATAATAATAGTTTGTATTTTGAAATAAATGCAATTGATAATAATGATAGGACTACATCATATAAAATACCGTTAAAATTAAATGATACTTGTACTAAATAGTAACTCAACTTATATTTTAGTTAATTCAACTTATAAATTATTGCTTTTTTATCAGGATTTTTTTAAAATGATAGTTGAAGGGAGATTTATATGAAAAAATATATTGTTTGTTTTTGTTTAGTAATTGTTTCTTGCTTAGTTACTTATGTTTTATGTAATAGGACTTCTAAGTTACCTGTTCCAGAGATTACTAGTGGTTTAAGGGGAGAATTTGGAATTGATAAGAATATTAATGAGGAAACAATTGATAAATATTTAGGAAGAAGTGATTCTGTATATCGTGATATGAGAATGCTTAAAGATCCTGGTAATTATGAGGCTATTGGTGGAGATTCTTATTTGTCTGGCTTTATTAAGGGATTTGAAGTTGTTCCTTATCCTTATTTGGTTAATGTAACTGGTCTTCCAAGTGAAGTTGGTGATACTTATACTGGTGATACTTTATTTACTTTTGAAAATGGTGTTTATAGAGCTAATTATGAAGAATCTTTAGAAATTCTTGAATATTTATTTCCACGTGATAAGTATATTTTCTTAATTTGTGGTGGTGGAGGTTATGCTGGTATGACAAAATCTTTACTTGTTAATTTAGGATGGGATTCTAATAAGATTTATAATGTAGGTGGCTTTTGGTATTATAATGGTAATAATAGAGTTGATGTTAAGAATGGTTCTAGATATGATTTTTATAAAGTTTTATACCATGATATTGATTTTAGTGAGTTGAAGAAGAAATGAAAAAATTGTTTTTAGTTTTGCTTATTATTCTTATGGTTGGATGTAAGAATGAGAGTACTAATAAATTTTATTTGGATGATAAGTATTATGGAGAAAGTAAGTTTGCTGAAGTAAATGGTAATGATTTGAAGAATGAAAATTATGTTGTTTATATTTATAATAATTATTGTTCTTTAAATATTCCTTGTGATACTATTTTTAAGAAAGTTATGGATAAGTATAATTTGACTTTTTTGAGTTTACCTTTTGAGGAAGCTAAGAATACTTTTATTTATTCTAGTGTTAAGTATGCTCCATCTATTGTTATTGTCCGTGGTAAGAAAATTGTTGCTTATTTGGATGTTAATAGTGATGATGATTATAGTAAATATCAGAATACAAATGAATTTGAAAAGTGGCTTAATAAATATATTTATTTGGAAAAAGATAATTAAATTTCTTTTAGAGTTTTACTCTTTTAGAAATTTTTTTTGTTTTGTGTAGTTGTAAATGATGTGAGACCAAATTTGTAAAAAAATTAAAGCAATATGATACAATCGATGTAGTTATTGTTGAATATTGTTTTTTTAGGTACTCCCAAGTAATTAAATGATTTTAATTATTTGGAAGTAGCAGTAGAAGCGTTATCTTCTATAATTTGCTTTCTTTTTTCAATTGGTAAAATCCAATTAAGAACTTGCATTGGGATGTTGTTGCTTCTTTTTAAATAAGCTTTCATTTGTTTCGTTAAATCTTCATAAGAATAAAAGAATTGAAAATTATAAAATCTATTTTGATCATTACGATGACTTCGTTCAACTTTACCATTATGTCTTGGTGTTCTTGGTCTAATTAATTGATGTTTAATTTCTAAATCATTCAATAGATTATCAAGAGGATGAATCCTTTCGGTTTCTTTTATATGTGTGAATTTAGCTCCATTATCAGTTTGAATTATTTGAGGCTTATAGCTAAAATAAGCAGTTGCTCTTTTAACAAAATCAATGGTAGAATATGATGATTGTTCTTTATAAGGATAAATAAATCTTTCTCTAAAAGCCTCATCTATTACAGTATATTGATAAAACTTTTGTCCATCTGTACCAACATAGCAGGTTTTAGGAACATATTTAACGTCCATTTGCGAGTTTTTCCCAATATTAGTTGGTGTATCATATGGTTTAGGAATGTATTTCTTTTTATTTTCTTTATTAGCATAAATACCTAATTTTCTCATAACTCTAAATAGAGATGCAGCATGTCTCGAATATCCTTTCTTAACTCTTAATTTACCATATAATTCGCATAAAGAAATATTAGGATTTCTTTTCATGTAAGCATTAATCCATTTTAATTCTTCATCAGTATGAGCTTTCGGATGTTTATTAATTGGTTTGTGTGATTTATCTATTAAAGATTATTTTGTATCATCATATTTTTTATTTCATTTCATCAATGATTATTTAGAAATTTTATATCTTCTACATACAAAGCGTACAGAAACTCCTGTTCTATATAATTTTACAGCATAATATTTTGTGTTTAATTCATGTGGTAAATATCTATTGTTTTGTGGTATAATTGTCATAAGCGATAGATCCTTTCTTTAAAAGTTTGGTTGCAATAACTATTTTAACGGATTTATCGCTTTTTGTATATACAAATGGTGTCACATCAATTGTAACACTACAATACCAGGTTTTTAATTTTACAAAAATTCATTTACTTTAAGATATTAAAGATGTATAATAAATAATAGGAGAGATATATGAATAACAATGAATTTGGAGTAGGCGATGAAAAAAGAAAAACAAGAAATGTAGTAATAGGAACAGTAAGTGTTATACTAGTTTTAATAGTTTCAATAATAATATTTTTGATAATATCAAAATATATGAAAAAAGATGAAGAAACAAAAGGTAAAATATCATATGAAGTAATAATAAAAAGTAATGGCGCAGATATGAAAGATATAACACTAGGATGTTATTCATATGTAGAAAGTTGTCAAATTAATTTGCCAGTAATAACAAGAGAAAATTGGCAAATAATAGGATTTTCAAAAGATGCAAATGGAAGAGAAGCAGAATATACATCAGGAGAAGTAATAAACGTTTCTTCAAATATGACATTATATGCAATAACAGTTAAAAGTGTAAGTATATCACTAGTTAATGGTGAAAATGAAACAACATTATCATGTGGAATATACAATACCGAAACAAATTGTGATATAACATTACCAAATAATGGTAAAGGATGGAATGAAGAAATAAATAGTCAAGAAGCTATATATTTGCCAGGAGAAAAAATAAGCATTAACAATTATAAAAGATTATATTATATAAAATAAAAAGGGATGATGATATGTATAATTTAGGTGAACATTTTAAATTTAATATAGAAAATATTCAACCAGATTCAAGGTGTATACTAAAAGGAAATAAATATCGTATAACAATACTATCAGAAAATTTAGTAAGAGTTGAATACAATGAAATGGGAGCATTTTTTGATGGACCATCACAATTAGTAGTAAACAGAAAATTTCATTTGCCAAACATTAGTGTAAAACAAGATGATAAATATTTAGAAGTAAAGACGGATAACTTTATGCTTCATTATACAAAAGAAAATCCATTTAAAAATAATCTAAAAATAGATGTCGATGGAAAAACTTGGTATTTTGGTCATCCAGAAGCGAGAAGATATGAAGCACCAGGAAGTAAAATTAATGAACATGGTATAAAAAGTTTATATTCATTAGAAGGATTTGTAAGTATAGATGATGATAGTTATGAATTACTTGAAAATGGTGAATATAAAAAAAGAGAAGGAACATTTATTGATAAATATATATTCTTATATGGAAAAAACTTCAATAAATGTTTAAAAGATTACTTTACTTTGACAGGATATCCAACTATGATTCCAAGATATGCACTTGGAATATGGTGGAGCAAAAATAAAAATTATACAACAGAAGAAATAAAACAATTAGTAGTAGATTTTAAAGATAACCATATACCAATTTCTACATTTTTGCTAGATCATTCTTGGCATATAAATGTATACGATAAAAAACTAATAGAATCAGGATTTACATGGAATGGAACATTAATCAAAAAACCAGATGAATTAACAAACTATTTACATGCAAATGGTATAAGAATAGGACTAGTTATTAATCCTAATATAGGATTTTATCCATACGAAGCAAGTTATAATGAAATAATAAAATATTTACAAAAAGATAGTAATGGAATAATACCGTTTAATGCTCTTGATCCAAAAAGTATAGATGTATATTTAAAAATATTAATACATCCACTAGATAATTTGGGAATTGACTTTTATTGCAATGATACAAATAAAATAGACAATAATTACTGGATTACACGATATGCAAATTATGTTGATATGGAAAGAAATTATCAAAAAAGGCCTATTGTTTTAGCAAAACGTACAGGACTAGCTGATCATAGATATGGTATAATTTATACAGGAAAAACGGATGTTGATTTTGAAACACTAAAAGATATAGCACGATATAATGTACTTGCGCCCAATTATGGTTTAGGCTTTTATGCTCATGATATGGGTGGATTTGAAAATGGTGCTGAATCACCTGATTTATATACAAGATTTGTTCAACTTGGAACATTTTCACCAATATTTAAATTTGGATCTAGTACTAGTAAATACTATAAAAGAGAACCTTGGAGATGGGAAACAGAAACATATGAGATTGCTAAATACTATCTAAACTTAAGACAAAAAATGATTTTGTATTTATACAATGAGGCATATAATTATTCAACAACCGGTAAACCATTAATTGAACCAATATATTATAAATATCCAGCTTTCTATGATGACGAAATATACAAAAATGAGTACTATTTTGGTGAATCATTATTAGTATCACCAATAACTAATAAAATGGATGAATTTATGAGAAGAACTGTTCATAAATTTTATATACCAGAAGGAGTATGGTATGATTTTTCTACAGGAAAAAAATATCCTGGTGATCGTAGATATATATCATTCTATAAATTAAAAGATTATCCAGTATTTGCAAGAGCTGGTGCGATTATACCATTTGGATATAATGAAAATATAAATAATACCAATACACCCAAAACATTAGAAATTCAAATATTTCCTGGAAAATCTAATAAATATGAATTATATGAAGATGATGGAGTTAGTTCACTTTATAAACAAGGATATTTTATAAAAACAGAAATAGAATATAATTATTTTCCAAGTAATTATACAGTTATAATTAGACCTATTGCTGGAAAAAGTAATATAGTTCCAGATAAAAGAAATTATCGCATTGTTTTCAGAAATGTAAGATATGCTGATGAAGTTATAGTTTATGAGCAAGATATGAAAATAAATGCAAAATGTTATTCTGAGGGACCGAATTTTATTGTTGAAGTTGAAAATGTTCGTACAATATCTCAATTAACAGTTAATTGTAAGGGAAAAGATATTGAAATCGATGCAGTTAAAATTATAGATGAAGATATTGAAGCAATTATTAATGATTTAAATATTAAAACATCTTTAAAAGATGAAATAGATAGTATATTATTTAGTAATGCTCCAATAAATAAAAAACGAATTAGTTTAAGAAAATTAAGAACTAAAGGGCTTGATTATAAAACATTAAAATTATTCTTAAAATTACTTGAACATTTAAAACAATTATGAGTTATAAATAAATATAACTCTTTCTTTTGCAATAAATTTAATGTATAATATTTTTGGAAGGTATGAATTATGGAAGATAAATGGTATGCAATTGATAAATCTTTTGTTATCAATGATTTAAAATCAGATTATAACGGATTAAGTACAATGGAAGCTAAAGAAAGAATTACTAAATATGGAAAAAATGAATTGCCCAAAAAGAAAAGTGATGGATTTTTTAAACTTTTGATAAAAGGATTATTTGATCCAATTATAATTGTTCTTATAATTACAATAGTGTTTTCATTTGTTATAAATGAAAAAATAGATGCTTATGCCATTCTATTTATAATGCTTGTAGATTTAGTTATTGGGGCTATACAAGAGTTAAGTGCTTCTAAAACGGCTGATAGTTTAGCTAAACTAATAAAAGTAAATACAAAAGTATTAAGAGATGGAAAAGAAATTTCTATTTCCTCATCAGATATTACAATAGGAGATATTATACTTTTAGAGTCTGGCGATAAAATATCTTGTGATGCAAGAATAATGGAATCTACTAATTTACAAGTTGATGAATCAACTTTAACTGGAGAAAGTACAAGTGTATCTAAGTTTGATACTGTACTAGATGAAGATAAATTACTTAGTGAATGCTCCAATATGGTATTTGCTGGAACTACTGTTTTAACAGGAAGAGCAAGGTGTATTGTAACAGATATTGGAATAAAAACAGAAGTTGGAAAAATTGCTCATAAAGTAACAACAGCTAAAGATGAAAAATCACCACTCACAATTCGTATGGAAAAATTTTCAAAACAAATATGTTTAATGATTTTGATTGTTGCTCTAATAATTACAATTGTATTATTTAGTAAAGGATTACCTGGGAAAGAAATATTTTTAGCTGTTATTGCTTTATCTGTATCTGCAATGCCAGAAGGATTACCATTAGCTTTAACTCTTGCTTTAACTATATCTAGTAAAAGAATGCTTAAAAAAAATGTCATTGTAAAAAAATTAACAGCTGCTGAAAGTTTAGGTAGTTGTACTTTAATTGCTAGTGATAAAACGGGAACTTTAACTGTTAATGAACAGACTGCTAAAAAAATTGTTTTACCTAATAATGATTCGTTTGATGTAACTGGAACAGGTTATAATATTGATGGTATTATAAGTGCTACATCATCTGATGAAATGAGAGCTAAAAATATTGCCTTTTTGGGTGTAATAAATAACGAAGCTACATTTGAAGATGAGGAAAATATGCATGGTGATTCTATTGATATTGCATTTCTTGTTTTAGGTAAAAAAGCAAATGTTAGTAATATGGGAATGGAAATACTTGCAAAAATTCCTTATGAATCTGAAAAGGGATATTCAGCTGTATTTTATAAAGATGATAATAAAATTTACTGTACTGTTAAGGGATCATTAGAAAAGGTTTTATCATTTTGTAAATATTATAAAATGAACGATAAAATAAAAAAAATAAATGAAAAAAAATTAAGAGAACAAAATGATATTTTGGCTTCAAATGGATATAGAGTAATAGCGCTTGCTAGTACTATAGTTAAAAAATTTGAAGAAAAAGAGTCTTACTGTGAAAAAGATATTCCGCCATTATGTTTTGAAGGTATGGTTGGATTTATTGATCCTATTAGAGAAGATGTTAAAGAAAGTATTGAATTATGTCAAAAAGCTTCTGTTAAGGTCGTTATGATAACTGGTGACCATCCTTTAACTGCTTATAATATTGCAAAGGAACTAAATATAGCTTCATTATATGATGAAGTTACTACTGGAAATGAACTTGATTCTTATTATGAAAAAGGAATTGAAATTTTTGATGAATTCATAAAAACAAAAAAAGTTTTTTCTCGAATAACTCCTATTCAAAAATTAGAAATTGTTGAATCATATAAAAGATTAGGTGAATTCGTTGCTGTAACGGGCGATGGTGTAAATGATACACCGGCTTTGAAATCTGCCAATATAGGTGTTGCAATGGGAAGTGGAACAAGCGCTGCTTTAGAAACGGCTTCAATGATTATAGCTGATGATAATTTTAAATCTATAGTAAGTAGTATTAAAGAGGGAAGAGGAACTTATAGTAATATCAGAAAAGTAAGCTATTTATTATTATCCTGTGGATTTGCTGAAGTATTATTTTTCTTGTTATCGGTTATTTTTAACTTTCCTATGCCTCTTGTTGCAATTCAGTTGCTTTGGCTTAATATAACGACTGATGGATTACAAGATCTTGCTTTATCTTTTGAGAAAACTGATGATGATATAATGCTTCAAAAACCTAAAAATACTAATGAATCAGTATTTAATAAAGAGTTATTAATTGAAGTTTTAATATCTGGATTAAGTATGGGGCTTATAGTTTTTCTTGTTTGGGTTATACTTCTTGATAAATTAAAATTTAATGTTTATGTAGCACGAGGTTACATTATGATGTTAATGGTGTTTATGCAAAATATGCATACTCTTAATTGTCGTAGTGAATCTAAGCATATATATGAAGTTGGTTTTAAGAAAAATCCTTTTGTAATATTTAGTATAATACTTGCGACTACTTTACAAATTATAGTTGCTGAAGTACCTATTTTAAGTGAATTTTTAGATACAACTTCTGTTCCGGTTTTACATATGATTATATTGTTTTTAATATCATGTAATATTATAATAATAGTCGAACTTTATAAATCAATCAAAAAAAGGAAGGAAAGAAAATATGAGTTTAATTGTAAAAAATGTGAATAAATCATTTGGTGATAGAAAAGTAGTTGATAATTTATCATTTGAATTATCTAAACCTGGTGTTTTTGGTTTACTTGGTACAAATGGTGCTGGTAAAACCACTACTATTAGAATGATTCTTGGAATTATAAAGAAAGATTCTGGTGATATAACTTGGAATAATAAAGAAGTTACAAGAAAGAATGTTAATTTTGGTTATTTGCCTGAAGAAAGAGGATTATATCCTAAGAGTAAAATATATGACCAATTAATGTATTTTGCTAATCTTAAGGGTATGAATAAGGTTGATGCTGATAAAGCTATAAAATATTGGTTAGAGAAATTGAAAGTTTCTGAATATGTTAATTATACTGCTGAAAAATTATCTAAGGGGAATCAACAGAAAATACAATTTATCACATCGGTTTTACATAATCCTGATTTAATTGTTTTAGATGAACCATTTAGTGGTTTAGATCCTGTTAATACAGAAATACTTAGTAATGTAATGAAAGAATTAATAAAAGAAGGTAAATATATTATAATGTCTTCTCATCAGATGAATTCTATTGAAGAATTTTGTACTGATTTAGTTATATTAAATAGAGGTAAAACTGTTTTAAAGGGCAATTTAAAAGAAATAAAGAATAGTTATAAATCATCAAAGATCTTATTGGAAACTGACGATGATGTTAAAAAAATAATTAATAAATTAAAATTAAATATTTTATCAAATAATGATGGAACATATATTATAGAGGTTAATGAAGATGAAAATAAAAAATTGTTTAAAGAATTAGTTGATAATAATATTAGTATTTCTAAATATGAGGTTATTAAACCATCATTGCATTAAATATTTATTGAAAAGGTAGGTGAGTAATATGCGTGATTTATTTACTGTTGCTAGTTTTACTATTAAGGAAATGGTTAAGAAAAAATCGTTTATTGTATCTAATATTATCTTTTTAGTGATTATTCTTGTTGGTACAAATGTACCTAGATTACTTGAATCACTTAATGGAAAGAGTGATGGCAAAAAGGTTTTAATTGTTGATAGTAAAAATGTATTTGAGGGTAGTTTGGATTCTTTAAAGACAGAAGATAGTATTTATGATTTATCTATTACAAATGATAGTTATGATAAAGATAAAATTAAATCTGTTTTAGAAAATGGTGATTAT
>CAJKKJ010000007.1 GCA_905200435.1 uncultured Bacillota bacterium
TCAATCAGATTATGAAGAATTAATAAAAGCAGGCGCTAATTTCGCTTCAAGTCCTAAAAGGATAAATATTCATGCTTTAGACCCTGCCATAATAGCAACTAATATTAGTATGTCTGATGCAACAAAAGAAATTAACTTAAAAGAAATTCTTGAACATACTAAATATGGCTCAGATGGTATGGGAGGTATTATAACCAAAGGTACAATGTATATGGGGTACCCTAGATGATAGAAAACGTGAAAAACAATATTGAAGAATTAATTGGTAAAGAAGCAACTGTAAAATATAATTTAGGAAGAAATAAATATGAAAAATATAATGGCATAATTAAGGAAACATATAATAAAATTTTTTTAATTGAAACAAATGGAATAAAAAAATCATTTTCATATGTTGATGTTTTAACAAAAAATGTAAAAATTAGTATCAAAAATTAAAAAAATAATTGCCTTTTTTTACCTTTTTTGATATATTAATATTGTATAGGATAACTATACTGGAGGGAGAGATAATCTTGGAAATAACAAAAGTAAATGTATATCCTGTTGAAAAGGAAAATCCAAAATTAAAAGCTTTCGCTGAAGCTTATATTGATGATGGACTTGTAATTACAGGAATACGAATCATTAATGGTCAAAAAGGTTTATTTGTTGCTATGCCTGACCGTAAAGAAAACAAAAAAGAAGGAGAAGAAGGATATCAAAAACATCGCGATATCGTCCATCCAATTAATAGTGAAGTTAGAAAAATGTTCACTGATGCAATTTTAGCTAAATACAATGAAGTAATTGCTGAAAAAGAAAACTAAAGAGTGATGTGAACCCCAAATGGTAGACATTAATAAAAAAGAGGGTTATTAAAAAGAGAAAATTATTTTTCTCTTTTTGTGTAAAATAGGATGTAATTTTATTACACCCTACTATTTAAAATATCTATCGAATTTATAAATATCAAACTTTAAAACTTATTTCTATTTTCATAGATTTTTTTTATATAAGAATAGACAAAATAACCTACTATTATAATAATTAAAAATACAAGTATAACATATACAACTGTCATATTAACTTTTGTTCCAATTGTTTTCATATTTAAAGCATATACATTACTTGAATCATATTTAAGAAGTATATCTTTTTCAGTTGTATTTTTATCTATATTCCATGTATAAATATTTTTGTTTTTATCAACTTCATCAGCATTATTTTCAAGTACTTTATAAGGTAATTCAATATTAATAGAACTATTATCTAAAACCATTCCCATCATTTCATATCTACTCTCTACCTTTTCCCTATTAAGTCCTTTAGCCGAAATAGTAACTATATCATCACTTAAATCAACACTAAATTCATCATATAGGTTTTTAACAAGCATATTATAGTTATAAGAAACAGCACCATCAAACGTTCTACTTACTCTTACACCTTTATAATTAGTTGATTCAATATTTATCAAATTATATCCTGAATAAGAAAGGGTATTTAAATATTCCCTAGCATCAGATCTTAAAACTTCAGCTATATCATACCCTTCTTCACCAGGTTCATTACTTATTGAATTTCCATTAGGAAAATAAGCCATTATATCTGTTTTTTCAACAAATTTATTTTTATCAGTTATTTTTAAATTGTAATCAATTCTACAACCAGTAAGTATTAAGCATAACAATACAATTAAGAATTTCATTAATACAATCCATCCCTTTCTAGATTAGTAAATCTATATAACCAAGTAAAACTACTATTAACGCTTATTTCTTGTTTAACAAGACCTTGATTATTATAACTACTACCTGTACAGTGTATAATTGTAACAGTACCTTTTTCTTTATTTACCTCTGTAACAAGTGCTACGTGTGCAAATTGTGATGGTGTACTATTATTTGAATATACTGTTTTTGAATGATGCCATAATACATCCCCTGGTTTTATTTTATCTTCATCGATATATTCCTTTAATGAAATATTTCGATGTTTTACTGTTCCGCTTTCAAATTGAATTGCATATTCATCATTAAGAAGTCCCATTCTTGCTAAATAACTTGGCATTCCTGCAAACGATCCAAATGAATCTCCTGGCAAATCTTTTCCACCATTTAATAGTGCCCAATATAAGAAGCCTGTACAATCAAGTCCTGTACCATTTCTTCCCCATAATGGATTAACACCTAAATATGGATACTTACCACCTAATCTATATGGAATATCTAATGTACCATCTTCTCTCGTATTGCGCCACAACCAATAAGCAGCAGCTACAACTCCATCCATCGTTCCATATCCATTTTCGTTTACAAAGTCTTCCAAATCAGCATTTAATGCATCTAATTCACCAGATGTAAATCTTATTGTTCCACCTTGATATTTTATTATATTACCATTTTCATCTTTACTATCGCCTTTAGTTTTCATACTGTCAATATCAATTGCAGTATAATCTTCACCATAGAAGAATTTTAATATTTCATGATGATTAACAAAATACCAATTATTAGCCATATATGATGCAACATCATATACAATTCCTTTATTACCACTTACAAATGGATATTTATATAAATTTTCATCATATTTTATCATTACTTTATGTGTATCTGTTGAATATTGATATCCTAATTCATAAGTTATTGTTTTTTCTTTTCCATTAGTACTAATTATACCATTTGAACCAATTTGATTATATTCACTTGGTGTTATATAACCATCACCATCTACTAAAAGGGTATTTTTTGTAGCATTAACAGCATCATATATAGTTTTACTATCTGTATATGTGTATGCATATTGTTTTTCTGGATCTAATATATCATGTCCCCATAATGTTTTATTATATGCCCATGTTCTTGTTGATACTGCAAGTGATCTTAATAATGTCTGATTCGCATTTGTACCGAAATTATTATATAACATTCCTGCTACATAGAAATCTACTGGAACCATTATTTTTATTCCACCAGCATTCATTGTAATTCTTCCATTATAATCATTTGCTTCATATTCTGTTATATCATCTAAAAGAATAGTTGGTGTATCAATATTAATTAGATTATGACCTACATTATTATCATAGAAATATGATAATATTTTTTTATAATCCCATTTCATTGTTTTAGCATAATAATTTGATAACACTTGTGAAATTCCATAATGGTGACCATAGTAATTAGAAAAGTCTTCTTTATATGTTTCACCTAAATGAATTTTACCTTCTATTTCGTCAACTGGAATAGCAATTGTATTATACGGTTCACCTGCTTTAATTGTAGGTTTCATTGTTACCGAATAACCTGTACATTCAAATTTAATATCTGGTTGATTTCTAAATTGTCTTGGATATTTTGTACCTTCACAATAATAGAATGATCCTTTATTACCACTACATCTTTCCCCTGCTCTAGCACCATCTGAACTTCCTTTTTCAGGGTTATTTGTAATAATTACTTTATTTGGTCTACTTCCATGATATTTACTTTTACATGTAACTGTATCATCACTTAAATACCATGGTTCATATTCATCTATTAGATTACCATATTCATCAAATACATAAGGATCTTCACATCTATATACCATTTCACATGGGAATGATGAATATTGTGTTAATAATAATCCGTGAGCATATGTTACAACCATACCGGCTGTTTCTCTTGCCGCTAATATATGAACTGCATCAGTTGGATTTACTGCTGTATCTGTTCTTTCATATGTTTGGAAAGCTTCACTATTGGTTGCAATTCCACTTTTTTTACAGAATTTATAACTTGTCAGGTAGAATCCCCTTGCAGCAATTACCTGAGCTTTTATTGATTCATACTGTGTTCTCGCAGACACTTCATGATTTGATACACCTGCTGCATATTGTTCTAATGACATACTTGAGTATGTTCCTTCTTTACCATGATCATATACTTGTACAATACATTCATCTTGGTTTGTAAAGTAATAATTTGGATAAATTGAATTTAAGTATTCTGTCATTGTTTGACTATTATATGTTATAACACTTGCGCCTTTACATTGTGAGAATAATAATGTTGGATCATATTTTGTTCCATCTGTTGATGATAATTGGAAATGAACGTGATATCCTGTTGAACATCCTGTACTTCCTTCAACACCTATTTTTTCTCCCTTACTTACTTTTTGTCCTGGTACAACATTTACTGATGCCATATGCATATAGTAAGATCTATATGTTTTACCATCTAAGGTATGTTCTACTACTACAAAGTTACCAGAACTTCTATTATCTATATTTCCATTGCTATCTAAACAAACGCCAGCATCTGATACTGGTAAACTATATCCCACATTTGATACTACTGTTACTACCGTTCCATCATATACTGAATATAATGTTCTATCGGTTGCATAAGCATCTACTGCATAGTGTGAATACCCAGATCTATTTGCTGTAAATTCACTTGATATTGTACAACTTGTTGTCAAACCAAATGGTGATGTAAAGTTTTCTTTTACTGCATTTGGCAATTGATATTCAATTTTGGTTGTTGTTAATGTATCACCATTTGAAAATTTTTCTATATCTATTATGTCATCTTTATCATAATAGAATCCAACGAATTCATTTCTACTATCAAATATTGCTTTAGTTATACCGATTGTTTCTGTTCTTTTATCGGTTACTTTACAATCAACGCATTCTATATAATTTTCTGGAACATATTCTGATAATAAATATTTTGCATATGTTTTATAGTTCATATATTTTTGTACATAATGAACTAGACTTGTTCCACTTGCGCATGTCATTCCAGGATTATATTTACTTGTATCGTAATAATCTTTAAATGTACCATCAGCTCTCATATCATCTAATCTTGATTTCATTGTTGCCGAAAATGTAGGGCTTAATGTAACATCTGTTCCTGAATAGTATAAATTTTCATATCTGATTATTATTGAATCTAGTTGATCATATCCACTCATTGTACTTGATGATAAGTAATATTCTGGATTTTTAACACAAGCACTTACTTGAACCTACTAAATGACCTGATATTCCTCTGAATTGTTCTTCTGGTATTCCTTGGTCTGTTCCAAGTGTTATTGCTGCTAATTCATAAAAACTTTTTAATTCATATCTTGGAATTGTTGTCATTTTTCTTGAATTTGCAACACCCATATTTGAGTATGATCTAGCACCTGTTCTTCCACTTAATATTGTTGCATCTGATACAAATTTATTGTAGTGTATTGTTGCAGCAACCATTGCTACATCAAATTCTCCATCTACAAGTGGTGTTTTATCTTGCAGAATATATGTATTATAGTTACGCGCTATTCTTCTTAAATCATTAAAGAATGATTCGTTTTTTAATGATGTTGATTTATAAATTTTTGCAATTTCAGCTTGATCTGTTTTTGTTCCTGATGGTGTTGCTCCACCTGATGTTGAACCATTTAGATTTGATTTAGGTTTTGAATTATTTGTTAAAAAGAAACCTTTTAAATCTTCATTGGTATATACTACAACAGTTATAATAATTGCTAATATAACAAACATTATTAAAAATACTGGTATTAATAATTTAAATTTTTTGGCATTTTTTAATAGATTTAATCCTTTTTTACTTGTAGAACCTTCTCCTAATGCTCCACCTTCTGCACCTGCCTCCGTTTCTTCATATTTACCAATATTACTTGGTTCATTAAAGAACTCATTTTCACTTGGTGTAAAATTTGGAGTTTGGATTCTATTTTGATTAGCTTTTATTCTATCAATTGCATTATTATCTTTTGCCATATACATCACCCTTTTATAATACTTATATTATAACATTTTTTTTACAAAAAAAAAATACATTTTGTAAAGATTAAAAAAGCATTAGTGTTTTTTTAACTCTAATGCTTTCTTATTCATTGTAAAGAAACTTTTTAGTGTACTTTTATATTTCATATCACTTTCTAATTGATCTTTTAATTCTTTTAATTCTTCTTTTGTCATTTCATTAAATAATACTGGATTATTTAATAAATTTGGATCTTCTAATGCCATTTCTATTTTTTGTCCTTTTATAGTTGCTTGAACACTTAAACCATCACAAGTATTTTCTGTTATTATTTCTTTTGGTGGTTGTTGTGAAAAATCAACTAAGAAAGGTTTATCTGTTTGTAATAATCTTCTTTTTACTACTGTACCATTTCTTAATGCATTACCTATTATATTTGAAGTATATAGGATTTTTATATCAGATGTTTTAGTGTTATTGTCATTTAATTCATTTTCAAGTTCTTGTACATCTTCATCAAATAAAATTGGTAAGTCTGCATCTATAACATTTGGATGCATTTTAGGCGCAAACGTGCATGTATTTGCAACATTTTCCATAGATTGTTCATTATTCATTTCTTCGATTGGTAATATTTCAATTTCATTTTGTTCTGGTTCATTATTAACTACTACAGCATCATTTTCAGTTTGTACATTATTTTCTTCTACATCATTATTACTTTTACATTTCTCAATAACATTTTCTATAGCAATTTCTTCCACATTATTATTTAATAAACTTGTTTCCTCAGATTTAGCTTTTTCAATCATCTGACGATTAAATTGTGATTTTCTAATTCCTTTTAATATTAATTTCAAAAACAAAAATGTGTGTTTTTCTCTATATTTTCTTTTTTCATTTTCGTTTTTTAAACTTCTATACTTTTTAGTTAATGGACATAATAAATATATAATTGTCTCAGGTATTATAGAAAAAGCTAATCCATAAAATGATGCTATAGCTAATCCTCCTAAAACAGCTACAAATTGATTTGAAATGCTCGCAAATCCCAAAAAATTAAATGTTGCAGCCACAATTTTGTAAAAAAATGCACATGCATTTGGTATTAACTTCACAGCAAATACTATAATCTTCCATAATATTTTAAATATTTCTCCTATCACTTGTAACATAATATATTCCCCCTTAATTAAACAAATAATACCATATATACATTATTTAGTCAAATTGAAACGATAAAAAACAAGTCTTACTTTATCTTCTTAATTAGTTCTTTAACTCTAATATTTGTTTTTCTTTCTTCATTATATTCTTTATTAGAATTACTCATTTTACTATTGTATAAAGTATACATCAATCTTGTTCTAAATTCATTTATACAATCAAGATATTTTTGTTTACCATATTTTTCTATTAATTCAATATAACCAATTATTTCAGATGGATAAACTATTTTAAAATCATCATAAAATAATTTATCATAATCATCTAAATTAGGTATAAATTCTGTCATGTGATTTTGAAAATTATAGCAAGAATTATAATAAGGTAAATTTTTAGAACATGAAATACCATCCCTCGCTTTAAAAATATATGTAGGCAAATTAGAACTATAATATTTTTCACCAGTAATTATATCTCTTGATTTTTGAGAAATTATAGGTACCCAATCATTTTCACCAATTCTAAAAATACAATATTTTGAATTACCATCAGATACTTCTTTCATTATATTTTGATTATCAATTTTACCATATCCATAAAGATTTATTAATTCATACATTTCTTTTTTCATACATTCTCCATTTAATATATTATATAATACCATTTTTTAATATTTTGTCAATGAAAAAGAACTATATTTCTATAGTCCTCCGCCACTTCCGAATGAATCAAGTTCAGCATCTGTAAGTACAACATTAATTTGCATTCTTCTACTTCCGCATACTAATAAACCTTCACCTTGGTTATATCTCTTTATTCCTTCTCTTTCATTATCATTTAAGTCTATCAAATTTCCTAAATCTTCAACAGCTTGTTTTTTTAGACCCATTACTAAATAGTAAGAGGCATTATCAAATATAGCCTTACCATGCATCAATACATCTGGTGCACAGAAATCACTTGGTTGTTGAGTTATTATAATTGTACCAGTATTATATTTACGGCTTCTTCTTTGAACTTGAGCAAGGAATTCAGCTCCTAATGCATTATTTCCTCCTAATAGAACATGGGCTTCATCTACTGCAAGAACAGTATTTACACTTTTATCAAGTGTTAAACTCCAAGCATATTTAAGTATATTGAAGAATAAAGCATTTCTTATATTACTATCAGAATTCATTAATTCCCTTATGTTAAATACTATAAAATTACTATTTGGTTTAATTGTTGTATGACCATCAAAGTAATATTTTAATTCTTTAACAATTGGTCTTATTTTTAATTCTAGTTTTTCTAGAATATCTTTTTCATGTGTTCTATCTGGCATAGATAAAATTTTACCTCTAACAGTAGCATACACATCTCTAAATGTTGGATAATCTTCTGATTTTATTTTTGTAAAATCGGTATCAAAATCAATTCCAAATCTTTTATAAGTTTCTTGAATCATTTCACTATATAAAGTCAAAACATCTTCTTCAATACTTGGATCATAATATTTTATAAAAGCTTTTTGGGTTTGTAATGATCTTGTTAAAACAGTATAACCTAATCCTTCTTTTAATTCATCTTCATCACTATCAAGAACAATTTCAAGTGGATTTATCATACCATATTCTCCACCTTTACCTAAATCAATGAAATCTCCACCATATAGATTTGTCATTTCTTCAAGTTCACCTTCTGGATCAATAACAACTACTTGGTGACCATTTCTTATATTAGCTCTAAGTAATAGTTTAGCAGCTGTAGATTTACCAGAACCAGATGTACCAAGTATAATCATATTGGCATTATTTCTATTATGTTCTTTTTTTATTTGATACAAGAATTGGTTAAATAATACTACACCACCTGAGAAATCAACACCTAGTAATGTTGACATACCAGGATCTTTTATACTATCAAATATAAAAGGATACATTGCAGCAAGTGTAGGAGATGGAATTGGTGTACCAATTCTATCTTCTATATCTTGTTTTGGATATATAGGTAACATTGATTTAAATACACTTTCTTGTTCAAATCTAAGTGGTACAGCCGATAATTGCATTGCTTCTAAATAATTCTTTACCTGTAATTTTTTAGCAGTCAATTCATCTTGTGTATCAGCAGTAACCATTATATGCATTTGAAAATCAAATATTGCCGACTGATTAGCTGCAAGCATTGATATAAAATACTCTAATGATTCATAGTCTTGTCTTATTCTTTCTTGTAATGTTTTATCTCTTTCATCTTGATATCTTACTTTCAAATCAGCTATTTCTTTATTTAACATTTTAGATATTACACTAAAAGGTAGTGGAATATGTTTAATTGCAATTTTTATTCCAGACATGCTTGTTAAATTTGATAAGAAACCAGGATTAATAAATTTCGGATATGAAACAACTGATAATATAGTTGCATATTTATCACTTATTACTATTTCAGCACTCTTAAATTCCAATCCTTTAGGAGCAAGTTGACTTTTTAATTCCATTAACTCATCACCGTCCCAGCTTCTGTACGCATTCCTGCATTCAAGAAATTATCTAGTAAAACTCTTAAATCATCATTTGTTGTTTGACTTGTATTCAATCCAGCTGATGCAAATTGATTTATTAGAGTTCTTAATCTTTTCTGTAATACATCATTATCTTTATCTTTGAATAGTAAATAGAATTCTGTATCTACTACTCCATTTGACATAAACATGTTTGCTTTGTTTATATCTTCCATAATCATTTTTTTAATTTTTTGATCTGGAGTTGAATTAAATGCAATTTGTAATTGTGACAAATATACATTTATATCAACGGGTCTTCCAGCTATTATTAACCAAAATTCATAGTTAATAACATTGTAAACATTTCTTAGATTGGATATTACTGCTTCTTGTGAAGATGAATCTAATATAAATATGTTTTTGGGTTGTATTTTCAATCCTGTTACTTTCACATTATCATCAAGTACAATCATACCATTTGCTATACTTTTAATTGGTACAAAGCTTTCTGTATATTTACTTTGAACCTTTGGTTCCGGTTTCTTCGCTAGTTCCTTTAAATTCTTCACTATAACACCATCCTCTCCAAATATATTTTTCTCTGCTTGTAAAGAACTTATATATTGATATTATTACTGTCATAACATTGTGGTAATGCGCAACCGGGAAGACAAGTATTATTGCTATTGCTCCCGGTGTTACTGCTAATACCGTTGGTCCAATTGATGACAGATTTAATGTTAATAATAATAATATTGTTATTGTGACACCTATTGCCAATACTCCTAAGTCAAAGCCATTAAACATTCCAAATATAAGCATTGATTTTTTTGAGTTGGCAGGTATTAAAAATCCATTCATATCTTATTTCTCCCTTTTTATCTACGTCCACCTGGGCCACTTGCACTAGCAGCAGCTTTTGCACGGTCAGCAGCCTTCGCTTCTTGA
>CAJKKJ010000008.1 GCA_905200435.1 uncultured Bacillota bacterium
ATAATAAAAGTGGGAGGAATCTTATGTTTAAAATAGCAAAACTAGAAAAAGTTGATAACGAAAAAATAGCCATTGATTGTGTAACACGACAAATTTGCAGTTATAAAGAAGGTAAAAAAGTTAAAGATGAAGCATTTAAAACATTATCTTTTGATGTTTCTGGAACTAATTATTCTTTTAAATTCGGCCTAAAATGCAAATTAGAAAAAATGTTAGAAATACCAATGAATAAAACAATTAATTTTAAAGATTATATTTTTGAAGGTGGAACAGAATTAATTATTACTGATTTAAACGAATATGAAGAACCTGAAATAAATATAAAAATAACTAGATATTTAAAAAATAGATTTATTATATTTTTAACCTTTTATACCGATTATTATAGTAATGATGAAAATAACTATTCTGGAATGATAGAATTTTCATTTAATTTAGATGATTACTTAGATAACAATTAAAATAAATAAAATTACAAAAAAATAAAAGCCTTTATAAATAAAGGCTTTTTAATCATTAATGGAGCACATAGTGGGGTTCGAACCCACGCATAACGGAACCACAATCCGCCGTGTTAACCACTTCACCATACGTGCTATCATATAATCCTTTCGGGTTACATGCTATATTTTATCAGTTTTTAAGAACTATTGCAAGTCCTTTTAAACAAAAATATCAATATTATACCAATTTTACAATAAAGTATTTCTTTTTACCCTTTCTAACAACCAAAGTATCACCATTGATTGCCATATCTTCACCAACAAAAATACTATCATCACTAATTCTATTTTCATTAATAGTAATAGATGAACTAGCAACAAATTCACGTGCCTCTCTTTTAGAAGTACAAATACCAGTATTAACTAGAAAATCAATAATAGATAAATCCTTTTGACTAGTAACATGAGGCATATTTTTAAACACAAGTTCAAGTTCTTCACTACTCAAATCATTAACCTTACCACTAAATAAAGTCTCACTCAATTTAACAGCTTTCTCATATTCATCCTTGCCATGTAAATCAGTAATTATCTCTCTTGCCAAAGCCTTATGAGCAAGTCTTTTTTCAGGCTCTAAATTATTAGATTTTTCTAACTCTTCTATCTCTTCTCTACTCAAAAAAGTAAAAATTTTCAAGTAACTAATAACCATAGAATCATCAACATTAACCAAATATTGGTATAACTCATAGCTAGAAGTCAAATTCTTATCAAGCCATAAAGCATTACCTTCTGATTTACCAAATTTATTACCATATTTATCCAAAACTAAAGGCATAGTAAACCCATAAGCTTCTTTTCCCTCAATCTTTTTAATCAACTCTAAACCAGTAGTAATATTACCCCATTGATCAGATCCTTCAGCTTGTAAAACACAATTCTTCTCTCTAAATAAATGTAAAAAATCATATCCCTGTATTAAAGTATAAGCAAATTCAGCAAAAGTAATACCAGACTCTAATCTTCTATTAATAATATCCTTATTAAGCATATAATTAACATTAATATATTTACCAACATCTCTCAAGAAATCCAAAAAGCTAAAATCTTTTATCCAATCATAATTATTGACAATCTCAGCTTTACCATCAAAAATTCTAGAAACCTGGTTCTTAATTCCCTCAATATTATTCAAAACAGTTTCCTTAGAAATAATATCTCTTTCACCACTAGGTCTAGGATCACCGATTAAACCAGTCGCACCACCAACAAGTAATATTGGATGATGTCCAGCTTTAGCAAGTCTTTTAGCAGTAACCAAAGAAGAATAATGTCCTAAATGTAAAGAAGGAGCAGTAGGATCAGTTCCCCAATAAAAAGTCAATTTTTCATTATTAAGTTTATCTCTCAATTCATCACTAGAAACATCTTTTACAAGACCTCTCCAAATAAGTTCATCATATAAATTCATTATTCATCACCTTTCAAAAAATCTATATTACTAACACCAATTCGTGTAACACCCCTTTGAATTAAAGCATCTACCATATCAATACTTCTAATACCACCACTAGCTTTAATCTCCAAAATATCATTCTTATGAGCATTAATAATATCAATATCATCTAAACTAACACCTCTAGTACCATAACCAGTTGATGTTTTAATAAAATTAACATAAGTATCATTACAAATCTCTGTAATTTTACCAATCTCTTCATCAGTTAAATAACAAGTTTCAATTATGACCTTTAAAACCTTACCATCAACAGCAGCCATAATATCTTCAATCTCATTTCTAACATAATCATAATCACCATTTTTTAAAGCACCAATATTAATAACCATATCAATTTCATCAGCACCATCTTCAACAGCAATTAAAGCTTCCATTTCCTTAGTACGAATAGTATTAGCGCCCAAAGGAAAACCAACAACAGTACCAACATTAACAGTTGTACCATCTAATAATTCTTTAGCCAAACTAACATAACAAGGATTAACACAAACAGATGCAAAATGATATTTAATAGCATCATTACATAAATTTTTAATATCATCAATAGTAGCATCAGCTTTTAAATTAGTATAATCAATATACTCAGCATATTTCATAAAATAACCTCCTTAAAAAATAAAAACATTACAATTATAAGGGCGAATATCCGCGGTACCACCTTATTTTGTAATGTTTATTACCTCATTATCTTAACGCGATTAACGATTTCAATTCAAGAACTGTAATTCATTTTATTAAATCTGATTAGTTTTCATCAAAGCACTAATTTTCTCTTTTCCATTAATAAAACTACTTTATTTCCATCACAATTAAACAACAATATATTATCAATATATTTTAATAATGTCAATTTTCTTCATGTATTTTTTCAATTATATTTTCAATTTTTTTACCATAAGCAATAGATTCATCATAAACAAACTCTAACTCTGGCATATGTCTAATATCAATACAATCACATAATTTACTTCTTAAAAATCCACTAGCATTATTTAAAGCCTTTAAAGTTGAATCTTTTTTTTCTTCATCAAATACAGTAACATATACTTTAGCAAATGATAAATCATTAGTTACCTTACAAGCAGTAACAGTTACAAAATGAATATCAGGATCTTTTACCTCATTAGCAAGTAAATAAGATATTTCCTTTACCATAGCACTTTCAATTCTCTCGATTTTAATACTCATCTTTTTACCTCTACCATCTCATATGCTTCAATAACATCGCCTACTTTAATATCACTATAGTTATTTAAAGTAATACCACATTCAAGACCTTTTTTAACTTCTTTAACAGCATCTTTTTCTCTCTGTAAAGAACCAATTTCACCATTATATACTACAACACCATCTCTTATTAATCTAGCTTTAGCATCCTTTTTAACAATACCATCAGTTATATAAGAGCCAGCAATAGTTCCAACCTTAGAAAATTTAAACAATTGCTTTACAGTTGCTTCACCAATTATCTTTTCTTCATAAACAGGCTCTAGCATTCCCTTTAAAGCATCAGTCATTTCTTCTACAGCTTTATAAATAATATCATATAGTCTTATTTCAACGCCTTGTTCTTTAGCATAATCCTTAATTTGATTACTTGGTCTTACATTAAATCCAACAATTATAGCATTTGAAGCCTTAGCAAGTACTATATCACTTTCAGTAATTGCACCAACAGAACTTCTAATAACACGAACTTTAACATTTTCAACTTCAATTTTTTCTAAAGAGTTCTTAACAGCTTCCGCAGAACCATTTACATCTGCTTTAATTATAACCTTAACTTCCTTTACACCCTCTTGAACACGGGCAAATAAGTCATCTAAAGTAACAGCTTTTGAACCCTTACTAGCATTTAATTTTTGAATTTCTTTTCTTTTTTCACTAACTTGTTTAGCTTCCTTTTCTGTTTCAAAAGCCATAAACTTATCACCAGCAGAAGGAACTTCATTAATACCAGTTATTTCAACAGGAGTACTTGGGGTTGCCGAAACAATTTCCATTCCTTTATCATTTTTAAGACTTCTTACTTTACCAAAAGATGTACCAACAACTATAGGATCACCTATTCTTAATGTACCATTTTGGATTAGAACAGTTACAACAGGTCCTAAATGTTTATCAAGTCTTGATTCAATAACAGAACCAACAGCATATCTATTTGGATTTGCTTTATAAGATTCAAGTTCTGCAACCAATAAAATATTATCAAGTAAACTATCAATACCTATACCATTTTTAGCAGATATTTGATTAAATAAAGTATCTCCACCCCATATATCAGGAGTTAAACCGTATTCAGCAAGTTCTTGCATAACTCTATCAGGATTAGCACCTGGTTTATCAATTTTGTTAATTGCAACAATTATAGGAACACCAGCAGCTTTAGCATGGTCAATTGCTTCTTTAGTCTGTGGCATAACACCATCATCAGCAGCAACAATAATTATAACAATATCAGTTATTTTAGCGCCCCTACTTCTCATTTCTGTAAAAGCAGCATGCCCTGGAGTATCAATAAATGTAATATAATCATCTTTATATTTAACTTGATAAGCCGAAATATTTTGTGTAATACCTCCAGCTTCTCCAGATGCAACATCTGTTTTTCTAATAGTATCCAAAAGAGTTGTTTTACCATGATCAACATGTCCCATTATAGTTACAACAGGAGCTCTTTTAACCATGTCTTCTTCACTATCAACAATTTCATATTCTTCAAAATTACTAACATCTTGAGCTTCAGCACGTTTTAATTCTTTTTTATATTCTAAAACAAGTATCTCAGCATTTTCAAAACTAATACTATTATTTAATGTAGCCATCATTCCTAAATTAAATAACTTTTTAACAAGTTCAGCACCACTTACTCCAATAGCATTAGCTAGTTCATTAATTGTCATATTTTCTTTATATAAAACAACTTTTTCACCAGCATCCTTATTAGTCATTAGCTTATTTTTGTTTTTATACATTTCTTTTTTCTTGTTCAAGAAATCTTTTTTATTTGGTATTTCTTTTTGTTTTTTAACTTTTTCTTTTTTAACAACATTATCAACATTTATCTTTGTTTGTTCAGCCATTTCTTCAGCACGATCTTCTAATTCTTCAATATCATCATTTTGAAAACAAGCATCAAGCTCTGTAATAGCTTCATCATCTAATAAATCATCTTCATTATTAGCAGAAATACCAAACTCCTTACATTTTTTAATTACTTCATCTACTGTTTTATTCATATCTTGTGCATATTCTAAGACAGTCATCATAGTAACCACTCCTTTCTTAAAGTTCTATTTCAATTTTCTTATTTTTTACTTCATATTCTCTATACTTTACACCACAAGTATCAAGTATATTTTTAGAAACTTTTATACCATCTGTATCTTTATATTTATCAGATAAATATATAACTTCTTTTATACCAGCTTGCACAATTGCTTTAGCGCATTCATTACAAGGGAAAAGCGTAACATATACTCTACATCCTTTAACAATACTTGGAGAATTAAGTATTGCATTTAATTCCGAATGACAAACATAAGCATACTTTGTATTTTGAAAATCTCCTTCTCTATCCCATGGCATATCATCATCATTATATCCAGTCGGACTACCATTATAACCTGTTGATATAATTTTATTATCAGGGTTTACTATACAAGCTCCTACAGTAGTAGATGGATCCTTACTTCGCATTGAAGCAAGAATTGCTACGCCCATAAAATATTCATCCCATGAAATATAGTCTTTTCTCTTCATTATTCACCAACAACCTTTTTCATTTCTTCATATAGCTCATCAGGTACAACAACTTCTAATTGTTTATCTAAAATTTTATTATTTTTAGCTTTTTCAATAACAGTAAGATCTTTTTTTACATAAGCACCACGCCCATTCATCTTACCAGTTAAATCAACCCTAACAATACCATCAGGGCATCTAACAATTCTAAGTAAATCTTTTTTTAAACATTTTTCATGTGTTATTACACATGTCCTTTCAGGTAACTTTTTCACTTTCATCTTTTCTTAACCTTCTTCTTTTGATTAAAACCCGTCAATACTTTAGGTTTATTTCTAGGTGTGTACTTATCCTCATAATAAGTAATTAATTTTATTATTTCCAAATCCTCTTTAGTAAGAGGTTCCATTTTAGCATTTAAATATCTAAAAAACCTTTGCCAATCATCATATGCTTCTGGCACAAAAACTTCTAAATAATTTAAATGGTCATGAGCATTTCTTGATAAAATAGCACCATTTTCAACAGTTTCTTTACCACCATATCTACGCTCTAAAATATGATGATAAGTATATGGATTTTTATTGGTTATTTTATATCCCATCCAATCCATATTTTTTGGCTTAAAAATTCTTATCATTTGACAAAGTACACTTCTCATAAAAAACTCCTAAATTAAATTAATTCCCATATCTTTTGCATCTTCTTTTGTTTTAATATCTAAATGATACTTAGTCAAACGCGACGCAAGTTTAATATTTATACCTTTTTTACCTATTGCAAGTGATAAATTGTTATCGTCAACAATCACCAAAGCTTCTCTCTTCTTTTCATCCGTTACAAAAACACTTAAATCTTTAGCTGGACTTAAAGCATTTTTTATAAATTCAGCAGCATCGCTTTGATAAGCAACAACATCAACTTTTTCTCCATTTAATTCTTCAATTATACGGTTAATTCTAGAACCCTTTTCTCCAATACATGATCCAACTGGATCAACTTTTGGATTTTCTGAATAAACAGCAACCTTTGTTCTAAGGCCTGGTTCTCTTGCAACACTATATATAAGAATTATTCCTTCATTAATTTCTGGAATTTCTAGTTCAAATAATCTTTTTACAAATCCATAATGATTTCTAGATAGTAAAATTAAAGGTCCTTTTGAATTATTTTCAACTTTCGTAACATATACCTTTATATTACCACCCATTTTAATTTTTTCACCTGGAATGCATTCACTTTTTGGAAGAATACCTTGAGCTTTACCCAAATCAATATAATAATTTTTTTCATCTTCCATATTTGCAATTCCTGACATCATTTCATCTTTTTTATCAGCAAATGTATCAATAATAACATTTCTTTCAGCTTCTCTTATTTTTTGAACAACAACTTGTTTTGCTGTAGCGGCAGCAACACGACCAAAATCATGTGGTGTTACTTCTTCTTCTATTGTTTCCCCGTATTCAATATTTGGCACAATAAGTCTAGCTTCATCAAGTGTTAAATCTACATCAGGATTAAAAATTAAATTGCCTTCTTCATCAACTTCATCTTCTCTTCTAACTGTTTTAAAAGAATATACTTTTATGTCACCAGTTTCACGGTTAATATCAACTCTTACATTTGATAAAGAATTGTAATTTTTTTTATAAGCAGCAGTTAAAGCAAGTTCCATAGCATCATAAATCACATCTTCACTAATGCCTTTTTCTTTAACTATTAATTCAACAGCTTTTTTAAAATCTTTTGCTTCCATATTTACCCTCTTTCTATAGAACTAACATCTAATACATAACTTCCATCAATAGGATCTTCTTTATCTAATATTGGATTAATTAATTCTGATACTTTTACACAATCTTCAATACTAACAATCTCTGGTTTATCAATTAAAACTCTTAAAAAAAGTACACTACCTTCTTTTTCAAGTTTAACATCACTTAAAATATATCCTGCATCTACAATTGTTTTTTCTATTAAGTTTCTAATTTTTTCTTCCACTTTTTCACCTCAAATTAATTTTATAAAAAGTGGTATATTGCCACTTGTCATTTACATTATATCATATTAATTATATTTTTTTAACTATATTTATTAATTTTTTTCATTTTTTTTGATATAATAAGTATGATTGGAGACAAAAAGATGAAAAATTATATAACGAATGCTCTAAAGGGAATTGGAATTATACTTTTTTATTTCTTTTTTAGTGGATTACTATTATTATTTTTAAATTATTTAAACATAAAACCAGCAGAATTTTCAAGAACAAATAAAGTAATTTATATGTTATCAGTATCAATATTTATGCTTTTTATAATAATTCTAGTATACTTTAAAGAAATTAAAAATGAATTCAAAGATTTTAAAATAAATTTTATAAAATATTTTAACGAATATAAAAGTTACTGGCCAACAATGATATTTTTGATGTTACTAGCAAACCTTTTTATTTCATTTTTTACAACAGATATTTCAAGCAATGAAGAATCTATTAGATCCATACTTCATTCAGGAATACCAGGACTAATTTATACATGTATATCATGTTCATTAATCGCACCACTTATGGAAGAATTGGTATTTAGAAAAAGCATAAAAAAAATAATACCCCAAAAATATTTATTTATTTTAGTATCTGGAATATTTTTTGGATCAGTTCATGTAATTGGTCAAACCAAACATTTGGTTGAATATTTGCACATAATAAGTTATAGCATACCAGGACTAGTACTAGCAACAGCATATCAAAAAAGTGACAACATATTCGTTTCAACATCTATTCACTTTTTTCATAATACCGTTTTATTAATCGGCCAAATAATATTAATGATTGGTGGTATATTATGACAAAAAAGAAAGAGAAAAAAAATAAAATTTTAACGATAATAATTATATTAATTGTAGCCTTTATTTTATTTTTATTATATGCTCACTTTATAGGAACAAAAGGTTTAATTGTAAAAGAATATAAAATAGATACATCAATTCCTAAATCATTTGATGGTTTAAAAATTGTTCACATATCAGATATTCATTATAATCGAACATTTAAAGAAAAAGAATTAAAAAAATTAGTAAAAAAAGTTAATTTAATAAATCCTGATATTATTGTTATAACTGGTGATGTATTAGATAATGATATTGAAGTACCAGATTCTAAAGAAGTATTAACAAAATATTTCAAGGAAATGAATGCCAAAATAGGAAAATATGCTGTTAATGGTAACCATGATTTAAAATATGATTACTGGATAGATATTATGAGTAATTCTGATTTCAAAGTTTTAAATAATACATATGATTTAATATATTATGAGGAAAATGATCCTATAATTATAGCTGGCATGTCATCATCTTTTGACAATATAAATATTGATGAAAAATTAAATGATTATAATAATTTTATAAGTGAAAATGATATAAAGTATAAGATTCTTTTATTACACGAACCAGATACTATAGACAATATTAATAATAATTTTGATTTAATATTAGCAGGACATTCACACAATGGTCAAGTAAGATTACCTTTAATAGGCGCGACTATTTTACCAGTCGGTTCAAAAAGGTATTATAAAGAACATTATACAATTAATAATTCAGAGCTTTATATTTCTAGTGGTTTAGGAACTAGTACATTACCACTAAGATTTCTAGATCATCCATCAATTAATTTTTATCGCATAAATACAAAGTAAATTAATACTTTGTATTTTTATATATCAAAAAAGCCATATAATTTATGGCTCATAACTTTTTTAGCATACTTCATTATATTTTATTTCTTGTACATTATAAGATACTGACTTTTCTTCATTAGATTGTTTATCAACAAATGAAAAAATAATAAATATAATTATCATAATAATTAAATATATTAAGAAGAAAGTTCCTAGTGCTTTTAGAATATTAATTATCATTCCTGCTAATTTTTCCGTATTTGTAGTTTTTTCAATTATAATATTTTTTATATCATTATCTACTAACTCATCCAAACTAACTTTAAATACTTGCGATAAAACTTTAGCTTGTTTTAAATCTGGTGCTGTTTCACCTAGTTCCCATTTAGATATTGTTTGTCTTGTAACACCAACTTTTTCAGCTAAGTCTTCTTGTGAAAAGTTATTTTTCTTTCTTAATTCCATTATTTTGTTTCCAATTTCCATATTTTCCCTTCTTTCTTCTTTTATTATAAAATTATTTATTTTTTTATTCTATCAATAATAGTTTGAAAATGCGCAAATTTTATTAACATTGTACTTTTTATAGAATAATTAATTACAATAAATAATTACTCATAATTTTTTAACATTGTAAAGAAGCATAATAAGCTATGCTTCTTCAAGTATTAACAAATCAAATTAATTTAAAATATGCATTTATTTCTAAATTTTTAATCTCAATTTCTTCACTAGACAAATTAATTCTTGTTTCTTTTATCTTATCAAATGGAGGTATCACAATATCTATAGATGGCAAATTTAGTTCAAGTAAATAAGTATTGTTATCCATTCTAGTTATATAAATA
>CAJKKJ010000009.1 GCA_905200435.1 uncultured Bacillota bacterium
CAATCCCTCACCAGTAGAAGCTCCTTTTACTAATCCAGCAATATCTGTAAACTCTAAAGAAGTAGGAACTAAAGATTTAGGATTATACATCTCATTTAAAAAATCCAATCTCTTATCAGGTACAGCAACCATACCTACATTTGGTTCTATTGTTGCAAACGGATAATTCGCAGCAAGTATATTATTACTTGTTAAAGCATTAAATAAAGTAGATTTACCAACATTAGGTAATCCAACAATTCCAACAGTTAAACCCATTAAAATCACCCTTTCAAACTAATTGATATTATACACTAATTTCATAAAATAGTACATATCAAAATTTTATAAACTTAAAAAACAGATATAAAATCTGTTTCTACATTGTTAAACTAATACCTATACCAAGTGGTAAACCAATAACATACCAACCAACTAAAATTAAAATCCATGTAACAATAAGTAATAAAATAGGTACTATTATACTCTTTATTGTTCCAAAAATTGTAATCTTTTTATTTTCATTATATTTTTCCAAATAACCTAGAAAAACAATAAAATATCCAAATATAGGTGTAATAGCTTTACCAACACCATCAGCAGCAGTAAAAATAAACTGTGTAAAAGATGGTACTATATTACTCTTCATAAAAAGAGGAACAATAGTTGGTGCACATATAGACCATTTACTAATCGCACTCGGCATAACAAGTGTCATAATAACTATTATCAAAAAGAAAGTAACTATTAAAGGGACACCCGAAAATTCAATTAAACCTAATAAATTAGACAAATTAGTTGCAATAACAACATCTAAATTAGTCCATTCAAGTATTCCAATCAATTGAGAAGTAAAGAACATTAAAATAAATACATAACCTAACTTTTCAAATGAAGAAGAAATACCAACACTATATTCAGTTGTATTTTTAACATTTTTTGAAATATCACCATATACATAACCACATATTAACATGATTAAAATAAAGATATATAAAAATCCTGCATAAAATGGTGATGATTGACTAAATAATTTACTAACATAATTTTCGCCAGCATTATCAAGTAAAAATCCTAAAGGTTTTACAGGAATAATACCTAATATAACAACTAATAAAAGAGCAAGAAATGTAATTAAAGTAATAGTATTAGCTCTCCTATCAACAATTAATTCATCATCTTCATAAATATTCTTTTTAAAATTAACAGCAACATATTTTTCAATAACAACTGTTCCAACTAAACTAATTAATAAAGTACTGAATAACATAATATAAAGATTAGACCACATATTATATTTATTGCTAAGTTTAAATGAAGCATTAACAGCATCAAGTGTTAATACACTCAAATCATAATCATTTGCATTTATAAGTATTCCTGTACCATATCCCATACAAATACCTAAAAATGCTGTAATAACACCAACCATTGAGTTTTTATTGGTATATTTATACATAATACCCGCAAGTGGGATTAAAATAACAAAACTATATTCTCCTATTACAGATGATATAACACCTAAAAAGAAAACTATAAATGTAATTACCGGTGATTTTAATTTTTTCAAAGGAGTAAATAAAGCTTTAAACAATCCTGACCTTTCACCAATACCTATACCTATTAAAGAAATAATAAGTAAAAATAATGGATTAAATAATTTAAAATTAGTAACTACACTTGTTAAAATATATTTAAACCCAGATGGCGTGAATATATTTTGTACAGAAACTAAAGAAGTAGTTAACGTACCATTTATTATTTCTGTTTTTTCACCCTGAAATTCTAGTATCGAACAAATAGAACTAAGAGCAATAACAACCACTGTTAAAATCAAAATAACAACAACTGGCCCTATTCCCTTTGCATTTTTCTTAAACATCTTCGCCTCCTAATAAGACTCTATTTTTTTTATTCTTTTATTAAAATCAATCCTAGGAAGCATTACTAAATGGCCACATTCTAAACACTTAATTTTTATATCAGCGCCCATTCTAACAACTTCAAATCTATTGCCACCACAAGGATGATTTTTTTTCATAATTACAATACTACCTAATTTATATTCTTTCATAACATCACTCATTATATTTAATTATTTCTAATATTCTATTTAAGTCTGCCACATTGTTAAATTTGATTTCTATTTTGTTATCACGAATTTTTACTTTTGTATCAAACTTTTCCATTAAATTATTTTCAATATCACGAAGATTAGGATCAACACATTTTACATGTCTTTCAATTTTTACTTTTCTTTCAAAACTATCATCGATCATTCTTTCTAAATCACGAACACTTAAATCTTCATCTACAACTTTATTTGCAAGTTCAACAATCTTCTTATTATCTTCTAGTTTACTTAAAATTCTAGCATGTCCCATAGACAATTTGCCAAATTTTAATAATGATTGGACTTCATCTGGTAATCTTAAAATACCTAAAATATTAGTAACATAACTTCTACTTTTTCCGACTTTAGCAGATAATTCTTCTTGAGTTAAAGATAATCTTTCAAGCATTAATTTATAAGCTTTAGCTTCTTCTATTATATTTAAATTTTCTCTTTGTAAGTTTTCAAGTAAAGCTATACTCATCATTTGATCATCTGTAAAAGTCCTTATAATTGCTGGTATTGTTTTAAGTCCCGCCATACGACTAGCACGAACTCTTCTTTCACCAGCTATTATTTCATAGCCTTTAATACTCTTTTTAACTATAATGGGTTGAAATACACCATTTTCTTTTATTGAAGCAGCTAAATCTTTTAAAGCATCTTCATTAAAATTGATACGTGGTTGATATGGATTTGGTCTTAATTCATCCAAATTAATATCTACAATTTCTTCACTTGGTGTTGATTCATATATTTTTTTCTCAAAAGAAGCAATATCTATATTATCGCCATTAAATAATTGCTCTAATCCCATTCCTAAAGCTTTTTTCTTAGTTTCCATTCTTACTAATCACTTCCTTAGCTAAATTTATATAAGCTTCTGTTCCTCTACTTTGAAAATCATATGCTAGTATTGGTTTGCCATGGCTTGGTGCTTCAGACAATCTTACTAGTCTAGGAATAATAGTTTCATAAACTTTCTCTTTAAAATAACTTTTAACTTCTTCAACTACTTCTAAACCTAAATTTGTTCTACTATCTAGCATAGTAAGTAAAACACCTTCTATTTCTAGTTTTGGGTTTATATCTCTTTGAGCTAGTACAATTGTATTTAGAAGTTGCATTATTCCTTCTAGTGCAAAGAATTCACATTGTACCGGAATAATAACTGAATCTGATGCCATCAAAGCATTTAATGTTAAAAGTTCTAGCGAAGGTGGACAATCAATTATAATGTAATCAAATTTATCTTTTGCTTGATCTAAATATTTCTTTAGTTGAGCATTTTTCACGAATGTTGGATCAAGTCTACTTTTTTCCATTAATTCAAAATTGACACCTGCCAAGTTTATATATGATGGTATTATATACAAATTTTGAAATTTAGTTTTTATAATAACATCTTTTAATTCACATTTATCAGTTAATAATTCATAAATACTGTTTTCAAAATTAGATTTATGAATTCCAAGTCCAGTAGATGAATTACCTTGCGGGTCCAAATCTACAAGTAAGACCTTCTTTTTTAAATAACCTAGTGAAGCAGCTAGATTTATACTAGTTGTTGTTTTACCAACTCCACCTTTTTGATTAACTAATGCAATAATTTTTCCCATGTACATCACCATTTCTATTCATACATATATATGATACCATATTTTTAATTTTTTTACGATAGTTTTATTTAATATTTTTTGACTTTTATTTACTTTATATTTTTAAAGGGTTTACATTATGTATTTTTTCTTCTTATTTGATAAATTTATATTCATCTTAGAACACATTATTTTATAACATTCAAAAGTCATATTTTCCTAAATTTTATCTATTAAATTCTCATGTAATACTTCTTCTATATTACTTAAATTTGTTTCTTCTATTCTATCTACTCTACATCTTTCAGATAGCATAATTGATTTCATTTTTAAAGCAGCATCTTCTAAAACATCATTAACAATTACATAGTTATATTTTGACATTTCATTTATTTCTTTGTAGGCCATTTTAAATCTTTCTAATATCTTTTCTGGACTTTCAGTACCTCTTTTAACAAGTCTATTTTTTAATTCTTCCATACTTGGTGGCAAAATAAATATAAAAGTAGCATCTGGATATATTTTTTTAACTTTTAAAGCCCCTTGTACTTCAATAACTAAAACAACATCCTTTCCTTCATTTAATTTTTCCTCTATTTTATATAAAGGTGTACCATAATAATTGTTATTATAAGTAGCATACTCTAAAAATTCATTGTTTTTAATTCTATTTTCAAATTCATCTTTAGTTAAATAAAAATAATTAACTCCTTCTTCTTCACCTTTTCTAATTTCCCTTGATGTACACGAAATAGAAATCCACATATTAGGGCTAGTTTCTTTTACTAAATTACATACACTATCTTTTCCTGCACCAGATGGTCCAGAAACAACTATTAATAATCCTCTTTTTTTTAGTTTAATCATAATAAATCCTTTCTTTTTAATATTGTATCAAATAAATCATTAAAAATAAATAAAAAGTACTCAAAAATACTTTTTCTAGTCAAACTAGAAAAACTTGCAAACATTGACATTTTTTTATAAAAAAAGACACTATTTACTAGCATCTTTTAATTCTTTAATAATATCTTCTTTTTTAGTAGCACTAATACTAATATTATTTTCTTCTGCATACTTTTTAAGTTCAGCAATTGTCATATCCTCAAATGAAATATCATCATCTTTTGGTAAAGCACCTGTTTTAACTAAACTATCAATTTCTTCTTTAGTTAACGTTTCTTTTTCAATTAAAGTTTTAGCAATTAATTCAAGTAAATCCATATTATCTTTAATTATCTTTTCAGTAACTTTATATTGTTCATTGATAATTCTTCTCATCTCTTCATCAATCTGAAAAGCAATCTGGCCACTAAAATTGCGACTCTTATTATAATCTCTACCTAAGAAAACACTACCCTCACTTTGTTGTTCAAATTGAACAGGACCTAAACTACTCATACCATATTCAGTAACCATAGCACGAGCAATCTTAGTTGCTTTTTCAAAATCATTATGGGCACCAGTTGTCATCTCACCAAACTTAAGTACTTCAGCAACACGACCACCAAGTAAACCGCTAATAGTTTCTAAAAGTTCCTTCTTAGTTGACAAATATGTTTCTTCCTTAGGAAGCATTAAATTATAACCACCAGCTTGACCACGAGGAATAATTGTAATCTTTTGAACATCATGGGCACCATCAAGCTTAATACCTACAACAGCATGACCAGCTTCATGATAAGCAACAACCTCTTTTTCATGTTCAGTATATTTATGAGTAACCTTAGCAGGTCCCATTAAAACTCTATCTTGGGCTTCATCAATTTCAGCCATAGAAATTTTATCTTTGTTTCTTCTAACAGCAAGTAAAGCAGCTTCATTAAGTAAGTTCTCAAGATCAGCACCGCTAAATCCAGCAGTTCTCTTAGCTAAATTAGCAAGATTAACACCTCTATTAAAGAATTTACCTTTAGCATGAACAGCAAGTATTTCTTCCCTACCTTTAATATCAGGTAAATTAACAGTAATCTGTCTATCAAATCTACCAGGTCTTAAAAGAGCAGGATCAAGAACATCAGGTCTATTAGTAGCAGCAAGAATAATAATACCCTCATTTGCACCAAAACCATCCATTTCAGTTAATAGCTGATTCAATGTTTGCTCTCTTTCATCATGGCCACCACCAAGACCAGCGCCTCTTTGACGACCAACAGCATCAATTTCATCAATAAATATTAAGCAAGGAGCATTATGCTTAGCTTGTCTAAACATATCACGAACACGCGATGCACCAATACCAACGAAAAGTTCAACAAAGTCAGATCCACTTATAAAATAGAATGGAACATTTGCTTCTCCTGCAACAGCTCTAGCAAGTAAAGTCTTACCTGTACCAGGAGGACCTACTAATAAAACACCCTTAGGTATTCTAGCACCCATTTTTTGGAATTTTTTAGGTTCCTTTAAGAAATCAATTAATTCTTGGACTTCTTCTTTTTCTTCATCCAAACCAGCAACATCTTTAAAAGTTACTTTATTTCCCCCATCACTTAAACGAGCTCTACTACGTCCAAAATCCATTGATTTATTTGCGCTACCCATTTGTTTTGATAAAAAGACAAATATAACAACACCAAAAACTAAAAACGGTAATATATTTACAATAAAATATAAAACAGTACTAGATCCTGGATCACGCAATGCTTTAACAGTAAAACCATATTCATCAGCAAGTTCATATATTTTTCCGACAACAGCATCTGAATTAGTAATTGAAAAAGCAAAAGATTCTTTTTCACCATAACTATTTAGTTTACCAGTAATAGTATAAATACCAGCTGAACTATTAGAAGTTATATCTATATATTTAATTTGATTAGCTTTATCTTCACTTTGAACATAACTTAAAAATTGTTCATAAGTAATTTCATGGGTTTTATAACCTGTACCATTTAAAAAAGCAAGTACAAGCATAACAACCAAAAAGAAAGCCATATAAGGTACTAACCCTTTTTTAACATTATTTTTCATTTTCTTCCTCCAAACAATATAAAAGTATTATATCATACTTTTCTTCTTTTGTTTTACAAAATTTTGATTTTTTAACACCTGGGAGCCATAAAACATTACCTAAACTATCTAAAACAATTGGGAAACTCTTTCTGTCGCTTATTTTACTATCAATAAAAATATCTGATACCTTTTTATTATAACTATTTTTAATATCAATTCTATCACCAATATTAAAATTTCTTACATATAAAGGAAATTTAATTTCTTTAGAATCTAACTTACAAACATAATTAGAATTATCTAATGTATCATTTATTTTTTTTATAACATACCCATTATTTAGTTTTACATAATCATTAAGTTCATATAAATAGTTACCCTTTTCTTCAAAAATAACTAATTTATTATATTTTCTTTCTAAAACAACGCCAGGTAAATTAATTATACCATTTTTTTTACTAGATGAAATAAATTTTTTAATAAGTTCAACATGTTTAGTATTTATATTACTAGATACACTAATTAAATATCTATAAATAACATTATCAACAATCAAATCATCCTCTTTTAAAAGTAAAGAAATATCAATACCATTACTTACTATACTAGGATAAATTTTATCAACATAGTTATTAACAAAATTATCATATTTATTTAGTATATTTGAAAATTGTAAAAATTTTAAATGGGCATCTTTATTTATCTCTTTATATATAGGTAGAACCTTATGTCTAAATTTATTTCTCAAATAATCAGTATTATTATTAGTTAAATCAATTGCATAAGGAATATTGTTATTCTTAACATATTCCATAATTTTTTCTTTAGTATACCAAATTAAAGGTCTTAAAATAGTATAATTTTTTCTTTTAGAAATATATTTAAATCCAGCATATCCTTCTAAACTAGAGCCTCTTACAATTCTATATAATATAGTTTCCATTAAATCATCACCATGATGAGCAGTTACCAAATATTTAAACCTATATTTTTTTAAAACTGATTCAAAAAAATTATATCTTTTTTCTCTTGCTTCAGCTTCAAAATTAGATCCACTATACTCATTTATTTCATATAATTCAAAAGGAACATTATTTTTTAAACAATATTCTTTTACCATAATAGCTTCGTTATCGCTCTCAACTCGAACTTTATGATTAACATGAGCACATACAATATTTTTTACTCCTGCCTTTAATAAAACATCAAAAAGAGCCATTGAATCTGGCCCACCAGAACAAGCAATTACTACACCATCATCTATATATTTATTTATAAACTCCAAAGCTTTATTCATAAATCACCACTTAATTTCTTCTAAACCCTCTTTTTTTAAAATATTATTTACTTTAGAAAAAGGTTTACTTCCAAAAAATCCTCTATAACAAGACAAAGGAGATGGATGTACGCTCTCTATTATATAGTTTTTCTTAGTATTAATCAATACTTTTTTATTTCGTGCAAAACTGCCCCATAACACAAATATTACATTGCCACGATCAGATAATTTTTTAATAACAGCATCCGTAAATTTTTCCCAATTCAAAAAGGAATGTGATAATGGTTTATCTTTTTCAACAGTAAGTATAGAGTTTAAAAGTAAAACTCCTTGATAAGCCCAATCTGATAAATCAGTTTTAGTTCTTTTTACACCTAAATCATCTTCTAATTCTTTAAATATATTAGCAAGTGAAGGAGGCATTTTAACACCTTCTCTAACAGAAAAAGAAAGTCCATGAGCCTCTTTTTCACCATGATAAGGATCTTGCCCCAAAATTACTACTTTAACAGAATTAAAAGGAGTATAAATAAAAGCATTAAATATATTTTGTTCTAAAGGAAAAATAGTCTTTGTTTTATATTCTTTTTTTACTTCTTCAATTAAATCACAAAACCATTTCTCATCCATTATATCTTTTAAAACATTATCCCAATCATTTCCAAACATTATCTATCACCATACTTCTCATATTCTTTAATAACATCTTTTCTTAAAGCAATCATAGCATATATGTTAATGAATGCTAAAAAAGCAATAAACATATCAACTAAACTCCATAAAATTTGACTTGATGCAATCGATCCCATAAAAACAACGACTACTGTTCCAAGCTTAATAATTAAATTACCTTTATCACTTTTAAATATGTGTTTAAAACATGCTTCGCCGTAATAATAACCTGTTAATATAGTTGAAAAACTAAACATAAAAACACAAAAGAATAAAGATATAGAACCAAATGATCCAAAATGATAATCAAAAGCATTCTGGGCAAATTCAATACCATTTGCATCTATTATATCAGTTAATGTAGGTCCAAGTAATATAATCATTGCCGTAGCTGTACAAATAACAAGTGTTGTTATATAAATACCAAGCATTTGAACATAACCTAATGAAGCTGAATATTTAGTATCACTTACACTAGAAGCAATCGCACCTGTTCCAATACCTGCTTCACTAGAAAAGATACTTCTTTTAACACCAACTAAAACAACACTACCTATCAAAGCTCCTATTCCTGCTTTTATACTAAATGCATTTTTAAATATTGCACTAAATACAGAAGGAATATCACCAATATTTTTAAAAATAACATAAAAAGCTAAACTTAAATAAAATATTCCCATAATTGGTACTAGCTTATTAGTAATACTTGTAATTCTATCAATTCCGCCAAATATAATGAAAAAAATTAAAATTGCAAGTAAAGTTCCTACAATATAAGGTAAATATTGAATTTTAGATAAAACTTCAAAACTACCAACTGATTTAGTAATTGTATTAGACTGGATTGCGATAAAAAAACATACATAAGCAATTATTATTGTAAGCGAATATAAAATACCAAGCCATCTTTTTTTTAATCCTTTTTCAATATAATAAGATGGACCACCTACAAAAACTTTACCATCTTTAACATGATATTTTGAAGCAAGTACAGTTTCAGCAAATGTCAGAATCGAACCAATAAAAGCCATAATCCATAACCAAAATATCGTTCCACTTCCACCAATATAAATAGCAAGCGCAACACCACTAATACTTCCTACTCCAATTCTTCCTGCTAAAGAAAGCATAAGAGCACTAAAAGGAGATACTTTAGCATTAGAATCATTTTTAGTAATATTCTTAAGCATCTCCTTGAAATTAAATTGAGCTCCTTTTAACTTAAAAGTAAAATACAAAGATGATAAAATCATTATAATAACAACAAAAGTCCATAAATAATTATTTATAATTTCAATCATATATCTATCCCATTAGCGATCTTTACAAACATTTCCAAACTCAAAGCTTCGGCTCTAACTTGCAAAGATAACCCATTTTCTTTTAAAATTTTTTCAATTTTGTCTAAATCATAACCAATCAAATTATTCTTTAAAGTTTTCCTTTTAAATTTAAAACTATCTCTAACTAACTTAAAAAATAATTCTTCATTTTTTACATACATTCTGTTTTCTTTTTTAGAAAGCTCAATAACCATACTGTCAACATTTGGAACTGGCACGAATACAGTCCTTGGAACATTTATTAACTTTTTAATATCGTAATAATAATTTAAAA
>CAJKKJ010000010.1 GCA_905200435.1 uncultured Bacillota bacterium
AAAAAGGTCCCGGTGTTGATATTTTATCAATAATAGCAAAATATGATTTTTCTGATCAATTTCCAGAAGAAGTAATGAAAGAATTAGATAATATACCAAATGAAATAGATGAAAATGATATTAAAAATCGTACTGATTTAAGAGATATGGAATTATTTACAATTGATGGTGATGATGCTAAAGATTTGGATGATGCAGTAAGTTTAAAATTACTAGAAAGTGGAAATTATGAATTAGGTGTTCATATAGCAGATGTTAGTTTTTATGTTAAAGAAAATACTGAACTTGATAAAGAAGCATATAATAGAGGAACAAGTGTTTATTTGGTTGACAGAGTTTTACCAATGTTACCACATAAATTATCTAATGGCATATGTTCACTAAATGGTGGAGTAGATAGATTTGCAATATCTTGTATAATGGAAATAAATGAAAAAGGTGATGTTGTTAATTATAATGTTTTCCCTAGTGTAATAAAATCAAAATTAAGAATGACTTATAAAAAAGTTAATGATATATTAGAAAGAAATATCGTAGATGAACAATATAAACCATTTGAAAATACATTAAGAAATATGAAGAAATTATCAGATATTTTAAGAGAAAATAAAAGAAGAAGAGGTTATATTGATTTTGAAATACCAGAAGTAAAAATAATAGTTGATGAAAAAGGAAAACCAATTGAACTTTCAAAAAGGGAACAAGGAACAGGGGAAAAATTAATTGAGGATTTTATGATAGTTGCGAATGAAACAGTTGCAACCTATATAAATAATATGGAATTACCTTTTATATATCGTGTTCATGGAGAACCTAGTCAAGAAAAATTAAATAGTTTTCTTAATTTTGTTAGTATTTTAGGTTACAAACCAGTAGGAAAATTAAAAAAATCAAGTCCTCAATCTGTACAAAATTTATTGAATCAATTAAGAGATAAGCCTGAATTTCCAATATTTTCTGAACTATTATTAAGAAGTATGCAAAAAGCAGTTTATAGTGATACTAATATTGGGCACTTTGGTTTAGGAAGTGATTGTTATACTCATTTTACTTCACCAATAAGAAGATATCCAGATACAACTGTTCATAGATTACTTCGAACTTATATCTTTGAGGGCCATATAGATAATTATACAATAGATGCAATGAATGTTAAAATGCCGGTTATAGCTGAACATACAAGTGAAAAAGAAGTTGATGCTATTGAATGTGAAAGAGAAGTTGATGACATGAAAATGGCTGAATATATGGAAGAACATATTGGCGAAGTGTACAATGGTAGAATAAGTGGGGTTATGAATTTTGGACTTTTTGTTGAACTTGACAATTTAGTAGAAGGTTTAATAAGAATGGAAGATTTAGATGATGACTTTTACATCTGTGATGAAGAAAACTATAGATTAATTGGTAGAAAGCACCATAAACAATATAGAATTGGTGATAGTATAAAAGTAATAGTTAAAGATGCTTGTAAAGAAAATAAAACTATAGATTTCTTAATTTACAAGGAGGATATAAATGGAGATACTAAACAGAAAAGCTAGATTTAATTATGATGTGATAGATACTATTGAATGTGGTATTGTTTTAAAAGGCACAGAAATTAAATCAATAAGAGCTGGAAAAGCAAATATTAAAGATAGTTATGGAATTGTAAAAAATAATGAGGCATATATATTAAATATGCATATTAGTCCTTATGAAAATGGTGGTGTATTTAATCATGAAGAAACAAGGACAAGAAAACTTTTATTACATAAAAATGAAATCTTAAAATTAAAAAATAAATTGGAATTAGAAGGATTTACATTAATACCTTTAAAAGTTTATTTTGTAAATGGAAAAGCTAAAATAGAGCTTGGATTATGTAAGGGTAAAAAATTATATGATAAAAGAGAAGATGTAAAAAAAAGAGATATTGAAAGAGAAATTGCTAAGAAGTATAAGGCATAAATGTTTTAAAAGAACTTGCATTAATGATAAAATGTGGTATAATATCTTTTGTAATGATTCTGTTATAGTTAAATGAGCATTTGCTCTTTTTCTGGGGATGCTAGGTTTCGACAGAAATATGAGAGTATTGGTGGCAAGTCGGAGGAACACGTTACGAACAAAATTAAAATAACTGGAAACAGAAATCAATTAGCTTTCGCTTAAATTTAAGAAAGCGCTTCATTTAATTCTTTCCCATGGAATTACTTGGGGCTCATTTAATGGGATATATTAGTTTATTTGTCTAGATATACTAATGAATAATAATGGCTTACTAAAGTAAGGATTGCTGGTTATCAACTTTCTTTGGGACATTTATTAATCAGATAAACTTGTAGAAGCTGGTAGATGATTATTTTTGGACAGGATTTCAATATCCTCATCTCCACCATAATGAAATTAAGAGATTCAATTTTGAATCTTTTTTTAGTTATATTAAATATGCAATATTTTTATTCAATCATACCTTATAATGAGGTGAGAAAAATGGCAAGATTAATAAAGAATAAAAATATTTTAATAACACAAAAATATAATAAAACACATACTGGAATAGATATAGTTGGAACAACAGGAGGTAATTCCTATGTAAGAGCTCATACAGATGGTGTTGTATACAAAATAGTTGATGGTAGAAACAATGATACAAATACGAAAGGTGCGGATCGATATGGTAATTATATACAACTAAAGCATAGTGGTGGATATTATACATTATATGCCCATTTACAAAAAGGTTTAAATTTGAAAGCTGGAGATAAAGTTAAACAAGGTGATGTAATAGCAATTATGGGAAATTCAGGTAATTCGTATGGAACACATCTTCATTTTGAAGTAAGAAAACCGGATAATTATGTTATAGATCCTGAAAAATATTTGGAAAGTAATCTTCCAAATCAACCAGAAACTGAAGCAACTGATGTTAAAAAAAATAAACTATATTATAGAGTACATTTACTAAAATCAAATAAGTGGTTATCATGGATAGAAGAAAATGGAAAAGAAAATCCGGGATCTTATGATTATGCAGGAATATATGGCGAAGAAATCGATGGAATTCAAATGAAAATAGTTTGACAAAAAGAAAAAAACATATATAATATCCTTTAAAGGAGAAATATAATATGCTAGAACTATTACAAGTGGTTAGTGCAATAGATACAATATATACAAAGTTGTGCCAATTAGAAATTGAAAATAAAGAAAATACTGAAGAATATAAATTATATTTAGATTATTTGGATATAGCACGCAACGAAGAAAAAAAAGAATATAGAGAAATTAGTAAATCAGAACTAAAAAAAGCAGTTAATGCTGAAACTAGTTTTGTATTTGGGCGTCCTAAAGAACGTAGATATGCTAGAATAAATACTTTACTTGAATGTGAAAATAGTGATAGAGTTCAAATGATAGTAACAGAAATTATGCATACATTGATGTGTACTTTTTTATCAATAATTGAAGATAAAAAAGAACAGAATATATTTTCAAAAGAAAATTTATGCAAAATTAAATATAATACAATATTTATTTCACCATATATAGAACAAAATGCTATAGAACTTAATTTTAAAATGAATAAAAATTCATTATTAATTGTTGAAAGTGATGATTTACCAATACCAATTGACGAAATTCGAAATGAAGTAATAGAAAAATTATTTAATGCTTTAGCATCTAAAATATTATCCAAAAATTATGAAGAAGGTGGAATTGAGCAAATTAATGATTTGGTTATGATAGAAGCTTGTTTAGTATTATTAGATGAAAAAGTTATAATAAATAGAAAAAATGCATTTAATGAATTAGAAGACTTTGATATAGATAAAAATAAGTTTAATTATATAAAACAATTATTTGACGAATATAAAACTAATAAGGAAAAACATAAAATCAATATATTAAAAATATGACTTTATGTTTTTTTTCTTAAAAATTGTTTGCATTTAATATATCTCATGGTGTAAAATGTATATAGAATGGTAGGTTTACCATTAACTAGAAATATTTCTAGTATAATATGACATCTATTTTGGAGGTAAATATGAAAAAAATAAGTGAATTAATTAATTTGAAAGAGAATTTAAATTTGGAAATTGATAATTTAAATGATGATTCAAGAAATATAAAAGAAAATGGGGTATTCTTTGCGATTAAAGGTTTAACAAATGATGGTAATAAATATGTAGAGTCTGCTATAAAAAATGGTGCAGTTGCAATTGTTACTGAAGAGAATATCGAAGCAAGTGTTCCTGTTATAAAAGTTGATGATGCTCAAAAAACATATAATGAAGCTTTAAATAATTTTTATGATAAACCACTTGATAAAATAAAAATTATATCAGTTACAGGTACAGATGGAAAAACTACTGTAGCAGAAATAATTTATCAATTATTAAACAATTATACAAAAGTAGGTTATATAGGAACAAATGGAATAAAATATAAAAAATTTAAAATGGATAATCCACATACTACTCCTATGCCTGACGTATTGTTTAATGCTTTAAATGAATTCGTTAATTTAGGTTGTGAATATGTTGTAATGGAATCATCTTCAGAACGTTTAGCAACCAAAAAACTTGATTGTGTAAATTTTGATGTTTCGATTTTTACAAATTTATCAAGAGATCATTTAGATACTCATAAAACAATGGATAATTATGCAAAAGCTAAAGCAATAAGTTTTGAACAATTAAAAGAAGATGGAATTGGTATTATAAATTATGATGATAACTATAAAAAATATTTTATGGATTCTTGTTCTAATTATGTTACTTATTCACTTTCTAATAGTGATGCTGATATTTATGCAAGTCGTGTAATGGTTAGATATAATCGTTTGGAATTCGATATTAATGGAATATATGGTCATCATCATGTTATATCACATATATCTGGTGAATTTAATGTTTATAATTTGATGAGTGCGATTTTATGTTTAAAACATTTAGGATATGATATAAAGAGTATTATAAAAAATATTGCTTTATTAAAACCAATTGATGCAAGACAGTTACTAATTAAAACTAATTTTGGTTTTAATATTATGATAGATTATGCTCATACAGCTAATGCTTTTAAAAACCTATATAATTATATGAAAAATAATATTAGTGGAAGATGTATTGTTGTAACAGGAGCACCTGGTGGTCGTGATGAGAGAAGAATGATTGAAATGGCTAATTTCTGTACTGAAAATGTTGATTATTCTTATTTTACAATTGATGATGCTAGAGATGCTGATGCAAATGAACTTCTTAATTTGATGGTAAGTGAAACTAAAAAAGATAATTATGAATTGATTGTTAATCGTGATGAAGCAATTAAAAAAGCATTAATGAATGCTAGACAAGGTGATTTAGTATTTGTTTTAGGAAAAGGTTTAGAAAAATATCAACTAACAAAAGGAAAGAATGTTTCTAGACCAAATGATGTTGAATCATGTAAAAAAGTTTTAAAACAAATGGAAAAATGTAATGAAAAAAATGTCTAAAATGACATTTTTTTATTTTTCATTAAATAAGTCTGGTAAATCATTTTCAAGCAAAACATATGTTTTATTATCTCTTAATTTTTCAATTAGAGGGAATGCTTCTTTTATATCATTTAAAACAAATATTTTTTTGGTATCATATTTATTACTAATTAAACCATCATAAATTGGTTTCGTTTGTTTTTTTCCAATTAGTATAGTATAATCAGCAACTTCACTTATATGTTTTCCAAATTCATAATTTTCTTCATATTCTTTGTCTTTTAATTCAATCATTCCAGGTGTTACTATTATCTTTTTGCCTGGCATTAAATTTAAAACGTCAACAGCCATTTTTGAACCTACTGGATTTGAATTATAAGCATCATCTATAATTGTATAGTTTTGGTATTTTCTTATTTGTAATCTATGTTCTATTGGTTTAATATTTGAAACACCTTTAATCATTTCATCATATGTTAAACCAAGTTCATGAGCAAGTGCAAGTGATGCTAGAATGTTGTAAACATTTGGTTCTTCAAATAGACATGTTTTTAATGATATTTTTTTATTTTCTTTTTTGAATATACAATCAAATGTAGTACCTTCATAAGTATATTTTATATTTGTTGCATATATATCTGCTTTTTTATTATTAATTCCAATCCAAATTATTTTACATGTATTTTTAATTTTGTATTCTACTTGTTTTGGATCATCAATATTTAATATACCGATTCCATCTTTTGGTAAATTTTCAATTAGCTCAAATTTAGCTTTTTGAATATTTTCAATAGTTTTAAAACTCTCTAGGTGCGCTATTCCGATATTTGTTATAATACCATATTTTGGTTTTACAATATCACATGACCTTTTTACATCGTTTGATTTTTTATCTGCAACTGACATTTCAGCTATAAATACTTCTTCAAACTTGTCTAAATAATTATTGATTGTTCGCATTAATCCTAATGGAGTATTTAAATTTCCTGGAGATGCATATGTTCGATATTTAACACTCAAAATATCATGAAGTATGTTTTTACTACTTGTTTTTCCATATGATCCTGTAATACCAATATTGATTGTATTTAATTCTTTTAATTTTTTTCTTGCTTTTCTTTTGTAATGATTATATATTATTTTTTCTACTGGTAAATTGATTAAATATGATATATATACTTGATAATAAGCTAGTATTGATAATATAACTAATGAACTGATAAGTATATAATTATTATTTAATTTATAATTTATGTATAGAACTAATATATTTATAATTATACTTGTAAATATTAATCTTTTTATTCTAAATGTATAGGCAAGCGGTATTTTAACTTGTTCTTTTTTACTTAAATTGTATCTATATATAAATAGTATTAAATAAAAAATAAATAGTATAATATAAGTTAATATTTTATTATTAAATAAAGATAATATAATTAATAATAGTCCAAATAAATCTGGTGTTATTATACTTTTATATTTGTTTTTAATAATCCAGTTAAGATATCTATTCCCTTCATTATAGAAGTTTTGTTGTAACATGTGCATGCCATGTATTATTTTTAAATAAGTATATAAGTAATAAGGTATTAATAGTAAATACATAATTTTTCCTCCTAAAGTATTATAGCACATAACATGTACTTTTTTGAAGAAAATGCTTTAAAAAATTTTAATTTTATGATATAGTATAGTGCGTAGGAAAAAACTTAATAGAAAAGGGATGGTTTGATGAAAAGAAATATTTTAATAGGGGGAGCATGGCCTTATGCAAATTATTTGTTGCACATTGGTCATTTATCGGCTTTACTTCCAGGTGATATTATTGCTAGATATTATAGAGGAAATGGTGACAATGTTGTTTATGTATCAGGTACTGATGCTCATGGTACACCAATTACTCAAAGAGCTAGAAAAGAAGGAAAAGAACCAAAAGAAATTGCCGAGCACTATCATGAGGAATTTAAAAAATCATTTTTAAAAGCTGAATTCTCTTATGATTATTATGGATGTACATTTGAAAATTATCACAAAGAAGAAGTTCAAAAATTATTTAAACTTATATATGATAATGGTTATATTTATGAAAAGGAACAAAATGAAGATTTTTGTCCAAAATGTAATATGTTTTTAGCTGATAGAGATATTGTTGGAACATGTCCAAAGTGTGGTGGAAATGCATCTGGTGATCAATGTGATAATTGTTTGGCATCACTAGAAGCAACAGAAGTATTAAATAAAAAGTGTAAGATATGTGGTACTGAAACTATAACTAAACCTAATAAGCATTTATATTTTAAATTATCTGCTTTTCAAGATGAAATTAATAAATATGTTGATGAACATAAGGATAAATGGAGAAAAAATGCTTATGGTGAAACTAAGAAATTCTTGAGTATGGGTCTTATTGATAGGGCGGCAACACGTGAACTTACTTGGGGAATAGAAGTTCCAATTCCAGGATTTGAAGACAAGAGAATATATGTTTGGATTGAAGCTGTAATGGGTTATTTATCAACTTGTAAGAAAGTATTAGAAGATAGAAATATGGATTTTGAAGAATTTATAAAAGATCCTAATTTAAAATCTTATTATGCCCATGGTAAAGATAATATTCCTTTCCATACTGTTATTTATCCAGCGCTAATTATGTCAATGAAAAATGGTTATAATTTACCTGATTATATTGTATCTGGTGAGTATATAAATATGAATGATGAAAAAATGTCTAAATCAAAAGGTAATTTACTTACTGTTAATGATTTAGTTGATACATATGGTGCTGAAACTGTTAGATATTATATGATAGCAAATGGACCTGAAAAAAAGGATGTTAATTTTACGAAGAGTGATTTGATTCAAGCTCATAATAAATTTTTGGTTGGTGTGCTTGGTAATTTCGTTAATAGAAATCTTTCATTTATAACTAAAAAGTTTGATGGTGTAATAACTGAAGGAAATATTGATTCTAGAATTAAAGAGATAACGGAAGAGAAGTATAAAAAAATCGGTTCTTTAATTGAAGAGGCTGAATTAAAGAGTGCTTTGGAAGAAGTATTTGATTATATTGGTTTGGGTAATAAATATTATGATGAAAGTACACCTTGGGTTGCGGTTAAAGAGGATATTAATAAATTTAATGATATTACTTATACATGTATTTATATGATTGCAAATATTGCTAATTTAATTAATCCATTCTTACCTGAAACTAGTAATAAAATTAAGGAAATGTTAAATCTTGATGAATTTAAATGGATGCAAGAAAATATATCTGGAAATATAAAAATTAATGATTTAAAATTATTATTTAATAGAATTGATGAATAGAGCTTTAAGAAATACGTTTATGTATTTCTTTTTTTCTTATAAGTAATAATAAAACATTGTTTACTTTTATTGGAAGAAAATGTATAATTAAACTATAGGAGGATATATGAAAAGAGGATTTACGATAATTGAACTTGTTGTTGTAATAGTTTTATTGTCACTTATTGGATTATTTACATTTCCAAGTATAAGTAAAACAATAAAAGGAAGAAAAGAAACTTTATATAATGTGCAGGTTGATAATATTAAAACTAGTGCGGAAAATTATATAAATAAAAACAAATTGCTTAGTGATAATGATAAAGTTGTTATAACTTTATGTCAATTAAAGCAAGAGGGATTTGAAGATGAAGCTTTAAAAAATCCAATTACTGGTAATTATTTTCCTGATGATTCGAAAGTGTATGTTACTAAAAAGGAAGATGGTAATGAATATGTTTTTGAATATGGGACCGAGAATATGATTGCTTGTACGAAAGATTATAAGATTACTATTGAGTATATTGAGGTTGGAAGTACTTATATTGAGAAAGAAGATAGTTCTTTTGAAATAACTATATATAAAGGAAATGAAATAGTTGATAGTGTTGATACAAGTGATGTTGTAACTTATTTTATTGAGTATAAATCTGATGAAAAAAGTTATGGTAAATATTTATATGTAATTGATACAACTTTTCCAAGTATTGTATATAAAGAGCCTCATAAGTATATTGTAGATAATGAAGAAAAAGAAGGAACTGAAATAGGAGAAGGTATTATTAGAGTAAGTGCTTCTTTAAGTAATGTATATAGTCCTTATGATGTAATTGTAAGTGATAATGGAGAGGTTAATTTAAGTGTTAATTCGAATATTAATTTAAAAATTCCTGGAACCTATTATATTGAATATGTTGCAACTGATAAGAGTAAAAATATTACAAGGAAAACACAGACTATAATTGTAGAAGATAAGATTGGTCCTGTTATTGATAGTGTTGATGGATTAATTGATGACGATATGAAAATAAATGGTAATATAGTAATATCTGTAAATGCCCATGATAATGAGACAGGATTACATCCTAGAGGAGCATATTCGTTTGATGATGGTAGAACATGGCAAGTAGATAATTCAATAACTATTGATGAGAATAAGACTATAAAGATAGTTGTAAGAGATGCTGTTTTAAATGAAAGTAGAAAAGAAATAACAATAAATAACATATTAAAAGATGATAAAACATTATCTTTTGAAGTAACTAAAGGAAATCTAAAAAATAATGGATGGTTTGTTGATGAAGTTAATGTAGAGGTTAAACCATTAGTATCT
>CAJKKJ010000011.1 GCA_905200435.1 uncultured Bacillota bacterium
AATAGTCATAGAAAATTAATTCTTTCATATTATACCAACATAAATGGAATTTTTCAAGTATTATTTGCATTTTCTAGTGTAAAATTGAGTAGATTTGCATAAATCATTTCATTTTGGTTTTGTTTTAAGTCAATATTTAGTAGTTCTATTTGATATTTTTTGGATATTATTTGATTATCATTTGTATTTGAACCTATAAGTATTATTTTTTCTTTTGAATATTTTTTTATTATTTTTATTAATTCATTTAAGTCATCTTTACTTGAAGTTGTTGTTACAAATATTATATCTGCTTTTATTAGATGATTCTTCATTAATTTGTCTTGTATTTTTTTGTTTGTTTTTATATCATCTAATATTTCATTTATTTCTGATGTTATATTTATATTTTCTTCTAATAAATTTCTTTTTTCTAATTCTTGACCTAATTTATCTATATATGATGGTTTTTCATAGATATTACTGTTTCCTAGACTTAAGACATATATTTTTTTATCTTGATTAAATATGTATATTAAAAAAGTAATAAATACTATTGTTAATAATATAATGATGGTTTTTATTTTCATTTAAACCTCCAAAAAAGTAGGCTATATACCTACTTTATTATATTCTTCTAGTTCTATTTTAGCACCAACATTTTTTAGTTTTTGGGTTATGTTTTCATAACCTCTTAATATGTAATCAGCATTTTTTATGGTAGTTGTTCCTTCTGCATAGAGTGATGCAAGTAATAAACAGGCTCCTGCTCTTAAATCGGTTGCTTCTACTTCTGTTCCATATAATTCATCTGTTCCTTCGATCATTAATTTTCTATTGTTTATTTTAATGTTAGCTCCTAATTTATTTAAATATTCTACATTATTGAATCTGTTTTCGTATATTGTTTCTTCTACTATAGAGCATCCTTTACATACTGATAATAGCGCGACTATTGGTTGTTGCAAATCAGTTGGAAATCCTGGATATACTTTTGTTGTTATATTTGTTGGTTTCATATTTGGATTAGCACTTACTATTATACTGTTTTCATTTAGAACTGTTTTTATTTCCATTTCTTTTAATTTTTTAATTAATGATTCAATATGTTCAGGAATAATGTTTTCTACTTTTAGATTTTCGCCTACTAATGCTCCTGCTATTATGTATGTTCCAGCTTCTATTCTATCTGGTATTACAGTTACTTCACCTTCATGTAGTTCTTTTACGCCTTCTATTTCGATTCTACTTGTTCCCGCACCTTTTATTTTAGCACCCATATTGTTTAATAATTGGGCTACATTTACTATTTCTGGCTCTTTGGCAACATTTTCTATTATTGTTGTACCTTCTGCTAGAACGGATGCAATTAGTGTATTTACAGTAGCTCCTACACTTGGAATATCTAGATATATTTTTGACCCTACTAATTTATCTGCTGTTATTGTATAGCAATCATTTATTTCATTTATTTTAGCTCCTAAGCCAACGAATCCTTTTAATGTTTGATCTATTGGTCTTTTACCAATATTACATCCTCCTGGGAAATGCATTACGACTTTTTTTTCACGACCTAGTAGTGCTGCCATAAAATAGTATGATGCTCTTAATTTTTTTGATATTTCTTCTGGTACAGCATCGTTTACCAAATTACTTGCATCTATTTCTAGATACTCTTTTTCTTCTTTCATTTTGACATTTAAATGTCTTAATATTTCTTTAATATTCTCAATATCTGAAATATTGGGAACATTATATATTTTTACTTTTTTGTTTGTTAAGAGAGCCGCTGGTATTAAAGCTAGTGCAGCATTTTTCGCACCACTTATTTTGATTGTACCAGTTAGTTTATGCCCTCCTTCTATTTTAAATTCTTTCATTGTTACTTCCTTTCATTAATAAAGTATGTTATTTGGGTAAAATTGCTATTTTGTTTTTAACTACTTTTTTTATTTCTTCTGAACCGGGTTCTAGTATTTTTCTTGGGTCATATTCTTTTTTATTTGATTTTAGATATTTTTTTATTCCTTTTGCCCATGCTATTTGTAAATCGGTATTTATATTTATTTTATTTATTCCTGATTCTATTAACTGTTTTAATATTTCATCTGGTAAATTACTTCCTCCATGTAAAACAAGTGGTATATTTGTTTTACTTTTGATTTCTTTTATTAATTCATAATTTATTTTGGATTTTTTCTTATATATACCATGGATATTTCCTACTGCTGGTGCGAGTGCATCAATTTTGGTTTCTCTGACAATTTTCAAAACATCATTTATATTTGTATAGTTACCATTTATTGATCCTATTTCTGCTTCTGTTGATGCATTATATTTTTGGGCTAGTTTTACAACTTCTTTGGTTATATTTATGTTTTCTTCTAGTGAGTAATTTGATGCATCTATCATTACTGATGTAAAACCTGCTTCTAATGCCTTTTTGCAGCTTTCAATACTTTTTCCGTGGTCTAAATGAAGCACAACTGGTACTTTGATTTTTAATTCTTCTATTAAGCTTTTTACGATTTGACTTACTACTTTATAACCACCCATATATTTTATAGCATTTTCACTTACACCTAATATTACTGGATTTTTTAATTCATTTACTTCTTCTAGTATGGCTTTCGTCCATTCTAGGTTATTTATGTTGAACTGAAAAACTGGCCTTTCTATCAATATATTTTTCATGCTTACTAACATTACATCACCATTTTCATTATACATATTTTGTATAATAAATGCAAGTTTTTATTGCTAACACCTTATAATATAAAGAAAAAACTATCTTAAATAGATAGTTTAATTTTGATAAGTGCAAATTTTTCCCACGACTTTTAGGTTACTTTTGCAAATTTTTCTCACGACTTTTATTTAAAGACATACATTAATCCAATTATAATTAAACTAATACCACCTATTATAGGCGCTAGGAAACCTACTTTTTTTGATATTTCATTTCCTAATATAATACCTAAATATGTTATTATACCAGCTGTAAGTGAAAATATTGATGAGGATAATAAAATATTATTTGTAATTGCTTTAATTCCAATACCCACAGAAAAACTATCTAATGATACTGCTAATGCAAATAAAAATATTTCAATTATATTTTTTATTGGATCAACATTTTCTTCCTTTTTAAAACACATACTTATTCCAATAAATGTCAAAATTATACTTACAATTATATTTGGATTAATTTTAATTACACTTAATATTATATTACCCAAAAAATTACCAATTAAAGGCATAAAAAAGTGAAATAGACCAACTACAATAGAAATTGTATATTTTGTTTTCTTTTCTATATTTTGTGTTCCATAAGCTAATGATAGGGAAAAAGCATCCATACTTAAACTTAGAGCAATTATAAATACCATTATTAACCACCTAAAAAAGCGTATGCTTTTATTTACGCTTTATGAGTACTTTTCTATTATTTCTTGTACAAGCAATTTATATTCAACACTAGATGATTCTTCGGCTTCTAGAAGACAAAGAGGTGGGAATAATACACACCACCAGTTGTCACCTTTAGCTTGATTTAGTGATACAAGTAAAGATTCATACTCTCCTTCATTATAATTAATTCCTTTATAATTCTTAGTAGGAAAGTAATTTTTTCCAAAATTAACGCTATAATTTAAACTAGTGTCATTATTTTGTAAAGTAGTTTTTACTTCTTTTTTTATATTATCTAAATTATCTAAAATTATGCCTCTTGCTTCATCAACATTTTTTGTATCTTTTAATAAACCATATAATTCTTTTTGAACTGTTTTAGCAACTTCCATCTTTATTCTTTGATCTTCAATACTATTAGAATTAGCAAGAATTCTAAACCTTATAGAATCATCTGGTATTACTTTATTCTCCATATATGAACCTATAAATATATAAGATACTATTATTAATACTATTATTACTATGCTACGCATTTAATCATCTCCAATTAATTTATGGGATGATTATTTTTTTTTATTCATTATTTATGGTAAGTTTCATTATTTTTTATTTTAAATGCTCTATATAATTGTTCTAAAAACATAACTCTAAATAATTGATGGGGAAAAGTTTGTTTTGAAAAAGATAGTTTATAATCACTTCTTTGTTTAACTTGCTCACTTAATCCATAAGATCCACCTATTATAAATGTTATAGTAGAACTATTTAATAAAGTTTTATCTATTTTTTCAGATAATTCCTCACTTGTTAACATATTTCCATTTATTTCTAAAGTAATAACATAATCTTTATCATTAATATTCTTTAGTATATTAATTCCTTCTTTAACAATACCATTTATATTTGGTTCATCCTCTATTTCGATTATATTTAACTTTGTATATTTAGATAGTCTTTTTTCATATTCTTTTATTGCTTCTTTAAAAAAATTTTCTTTGATTTTTCCTACACATATTAACTTTATCATACTGTTATTAATTCCGTTTCTTCATTTTGATATGCAACTATTAATTCTATATTTGTATTTTTTATTTCTTCTTTTGTTGTATCATATGCCTTTTCTGGAGTATTATTTTCTTCACTTAAATGGGCTAGATAAATCTTTTCAGTATCTGGACCTATTAAATGTTTTAAGTAATAAGCTGTTTCATCATTTGATAAATGGCCTCTTGAACTTAAAATTCTTTGTTTTAAATGATATGGATATTTTCCTGTCATTAATTTTTCAATGTCATGATTACTTTCTAACACATATATATTTTTATTAGACAATTTCTCATAATTTTTTTCATGTATATAACCAGTATCTGTTATATAAACAATTGATTTATTATTTTCAATTAATATATAACCATTACATTCAACATCATGAGATACTTGTACTGTTTCGATTAACAATGTATCAATTTTTATTTCATCTTCTAAAAATTCATAATCAGGTAAATCTAATTTTAATTCCCTATACATTTCTCTTGATAGATATACTTTAGGTTTATATTTCTTAACAAATACTCTTAAGCCTGCTATATGATCCACATGGGTATGCGTTAGTAATATAGTATCTATGTTTTTGGGTTCAACATTTATTTGTTTTAATCTTTTTTCTATTGTTAAAGAAGTTAAACCTATATCTATTAAAATATTATGATTATTTGTTTTTATATAGCAAGAGTTACCTTTAGAACCACTTGCTAAAACACTAAGCTGCATTTGGTTCCTCTTCGGTTGTAAAGTTTTGGAATGTACTTGTATTTTTCTTAAATGCAAGATTTATTGTAGCTGTGCTACCATTTCTGTGCTTTGCAATTATATACTCCATTTTAGCTGTAAACTGATCAATTGAGTTTTGTCTTTTATAGTAGTCATCACTATAAAGGAATGCTACTAAGTCAGCATCTTGTTCAATTGATCCTGATTCTCTTAAATCGCTTAAACCTGGTCTTTTATCTTCTCTTCCTTCAACACTTCTGGATAACTGAGCCATTGCTATTACAGGAACGTTTAGTTCTAGAGACATTGTTTTTAAACTTCTTGATATATCTGATACTTCTTGCTGTCTATTATTTGCATATCCAGGACCTGCTGTTATTAACTGCAAGTAATCTATTAGTATTAAACCTAAATCTTTATATTGCGATTTTAATCTTCGACATTGACTTCTTATTTCTCTTATTGTGATACCAGGGGTATCACCTATAAATATTTTAGAATTACCTAATCTCGAAAAGGCTTCATTTAATTTTTTCCAGTCTTGGTTTTCTAATTGTCCTGTTTTTAATTTGTTATTATCTATTTGGCCAACTGAAGAAATCATACGCATTGCTAGTTGTTCTGCTGTCATTTCAAGGTTATATATTATTACTGGTTTTCCAGTATAGATTGCAACATTGGTTGCTATATTTAAGCCCATTGCTGTCTTACCCATACCTGGACGGGCTGCTAGTATTGTTAGTTCACTTCCGTGTAATCCAGCTGTTACTCTATCTATTTCATTAAATCCAGTTGATATACCAGTTACTGCTTTTTGATTTTTTACTAGTTCTTCTATATTTTTTTGGGTTGCTGTTAATACTTCTTGTATATTTCTAAATTCTGATCCTTTTTGACTTTGAGCAACATTACATACTTCTTTTGCTGCTCCATCTAAAATATCTGGCACACTTAATGTTGAATTATAACAATCATTTGTTATTTTTGTTGTTACGGCTATCATTCTTCTTAATAGATAGTTTGATTCTACTATATTAATGTATTCATCTATATTAGCTGCTGATGGTATAAAGTTTTGTAATTCACTTAGATAATCTATATCTCCTACTTGTTTTAATACTTTTTGTCTATCTAATTCAGCGGATAATGTTGTTATATCTACAATAATACCTTTATCATTTAGATTTTTCATTGCTTCAAATATTTTAGCATGGTTATCATTATAAAACTCATCTTTTGTTAATGAATCTGTGCATTTTTGCAAAGCATATTTACTCATTAACATTGATGCTAAAACGGATTTTTCGGCATCTTGATTGTTTGGTTCAACTCTTGTATTCATGTGTACCTCCTATTTTTTTAATTCAATTTTTAAATTTGCAATTACTGTTTTATGTAGTTCGATTTTTATATCATGAAAACCTAATGAACTTATTTGATGGTCCATAATTATTTTCTTTTTGTCAACTTTTATTCCTTTTTGTTCTAGAGAAGATGCTATTTGCTTAGTGCTGATAGTTCCAAATACTTGGTCATTTTTACCTGTATTTACTTTGAATGAAAGGACTAGTTTTTCTATTTTTTCTTTATCTTTTTTGGCTTCTTCGATTTTTAAATTTTCTTCTCTTTCTTTTTTATTATTATCTAATTTTAACTTGTGCATATTTTCTTCATTGGCAGGTACTCCTAGACCATTTTTTACTAGATAATTCATTCCATAGCCATCTTTTACTTTTATTACTGTTCCTTTTTTTCCTTTACCTTTTACATCTTGTGTTAAGATTATTTGCATTTTATTCACCTCTTTATTAGTTCTATTAATTTTTGTTTTACTTCTTCTAATGTATTACCTGTTATTTGAGCTGCCGCTTCATTTTTATGGCCTCCACCATTTAGGGCTTGCATTATTTTTTTTACATCATAACTTCCTAATGATCTTGCGCTTATACTTATTTCATTTGTTTCTGTTCTACCAATTGTAAATGCTGCTTCTATTTTATCTAGAGTTAGTAAATCTTCAGATATTTCGGCTAATTCATTTCTATAGTAAACTTTATTATCTAAGACACATATTGCGACATCTTTGGTTATCATAAAGCTTTTTTTGATTAATTCATTTCTTTTTAAGTAAGCTTCTCTACTTTCTTTTAGTATTTTTCTTTTTAGAATTTGATTTGCTTTATTGCGTGCTAGAAAAGCTGCTGCTTCATATGTTTCGGCTGTTGGTTTAGTATTAAAGTTATTGGTGTCTATTTCCATGCCGGCTAGCATTATTGTTGATATTAAGCTATCTGGTTTGTAATTTAATTCTTTTAAATAATTTACCATTATTTCAACAACACTTGATTTTGACGGATCAATATGTTCTATTTTAGCTTTAGTTATATATCTTTTGTTTGTTCCATGGTGATCTATTATTATTACATCTTTACAAATTTCTAATACTTCTTCATTTTCTAATAATCCAGGAATTTGTGTATCTACTATTATTAATAGTGTATTTTCATTTATTATTTTTTTATTTAAAGTTTTTGTTAAATAAATTGTTTTATTATATCTTTTTAGATAGAATAACGCTTTTTCTATTGAAGGGTTATTTGCCTCTGCATCTAGGTATATATAACAATCTTTGTTATATGATTTTACAATTTGAAACATACATACTGCTGATGCTAGAACATCTAGATCGGCATTTTTGTGTCCCATTATGACTATATTGTCATGTTTTTCTACTTCATGGATTATTTGATTTAATTTTTTATGCACAAAATCACCTCTTATTAATTATACTATATTTTTATGTTTTTTAAAACGGTTTATTTAATTAAACCGTTTTCTTTTAATATATTATATATGCAAGAATAACTCCTTGTATGATAAAATTTACAAAATTTTCTTATACTGGCATTGGATCTTTTATAAAGACTTACTATTTTTTGTTTTTCTGCTTCTGTTAATGCATTAACTGGCTTTCTGTTTTTGTTTCCATGTTCTAATGTAAATTTATTATCTAGTATATCATTTTTTAATTTGAATAAATATTTCACATTATAACCTGTTAATGTTGATATTTCTTCATATGTCAAGAAAGTGGTACCATCTAATTTTTTCTTAATTAGTTCTACTGCTTTTGTTTTGTCTTTCATAAATATCACCATAATAATTATACTATAAAGGTATTATTTTTGCAAGATAGTACATTTAATTATATTTACATTTCTTTATAACTTATTTTCAAATTAATCAATTAATTGTGATTAAATAAACACTAGAAAAAAATCCATACTATGATGGATTTATATCTGAAATTGTTTCTTCAGCTGCTCTTTGAATCTTATTTTCGGCTTCCATATAACCAGTAGCAGATTCATCTAAAAACTTAGCAAAACCCTCTACATTTTGACAAAAAGGTTCAAAAGCATTTTTAGCTCTTAAAAACTTTTCTCTTAAAGCTTCAGCTGCTCCTCCTGACCAATTATTGCTTGTTGCATTAATTTTATTAGTTGCATCATTCAATAATTCACGCATTTTAGAAACATTGTTACGAAAGGAAGTAGCAGTCTCATTCAAAACACTACTAGAAACTAAAATTTTATTATTCATACATTACCTCCTAAAGTCTTCCTGCTGATTGTGCGATTGTGCTATCAGTATCATTATAAGTTACAGCAGCTTTATTTAAAAATTCACTATATTGCATAATAAGTTTACCTAAAGCTTCAATATCATTTCTATAATTTTCAATAGTGCTATAATAACTAGATGATCCAGCACCTTCCCATTTTGTTCTTAAATCTTCTAAAGTACTATACATAGATTTAACTTCACTTAAAAAGTCTCTACTAACTTGTTCTAATGAAACCGAAGCTTGATTAAGTTCTTCAGGTGTTACATTAAAATTCATTGCCATATTTTTACCCTCCTTCATTGTTTTTTAGAGAAACATAACTCATATAAGAATTAATTTAGTACCATTTTTAATATCAGTATCAATTAATAACTTATCATTTTCATACTTAATTCCAGTATCCTTGTTATATAAACCTGTTTCCGAATTATAATCATAATTACAATCAATAAGTTCTTGAACAGATTTTACAAGCAATTTAACAATATCAGAAATTTCTTTATTAACTGGTATAAAAAGTTCATAATTCTCTTCAATAAGTGGTACATATAATTTAACATAAACCTTATTCATTATTACCATCCTCACTAAAATCAATCAACTTAATAAGTATTGGAATACCATTTACAACATTATATCCAAAATCAGAAGTAAGTTCTTGATATAAAGTCTTATTAATTTTAGATACCTTAATAACATACTGTTCTGTTATACCATTACCTAACCATATACCATTATTGCTAACACCATTGTTGCGATACCAATCTTCATAATTATACTTCTTAATTGAACTTTCATTGTCAATTATAATAAAAGTAAATTTATTCTGTTTTTTTAATTCATCAAATAACTTATTCATATTACCATTATTCTGACTAACTAAATTGTCAAAACCAATAAATACTACTATATTGTTATTCGATTCTGATAAAGTTTCAATGTAATTGTACCATTTATCATCATTTAAGTAAATGGATGATTTAAAGTTTGATGTATTAAACAACTTAATACCATCTATTAATACAATATTTGTATTTTGAATTAATTCAAGTTCCTTTATAAAAGATAAAATAAATTTTTTATAAACTGAAACATCATTTGATGAAATAACATTAATATATTGCTTAGTTAAATCAAA
>CAJKKJ010000012.1 GCA_905200435.1 uncultured Bacillota bacterium
TAAATCAGGTAGTTTATGTAAGGATTTAAATTTAAATTATATAATGGATTATTTATATAAGAATCCAGATAAAGAATTTCCTAAAGAATATTTCGAAATTATATTAGCACGTGAATTCAATAGAATTAAGGATGAAAATGGAATAAATTATGATTTAAAAATTGCAAGCATTTTGGATGCTGGAATTATTGGTGATGAAAAAATAATAATTGATACTCGTGTTATAGAAAATAGTTTTAATAAAAATTTTTATGCGTTTACTATATTTTTTCATGAATTGACGCATGCTAAACAAAATATTAAAATATTTAATGATGGTATAGAATATGAAACTTTAAAACAAGTTAAGGATGAAATTTTAAGAGATAAGAGTTGTAGCTATTATAGTGATAATTATCGTTTTATAAGTACGGAATCAGAAGCATTTGCTTGTGAATATTTGGAAACAATTAGATATTTTTATAATAATACAGGTAATATTCCTTCTTTAGGTGAAAATGTTGAAAGAGCTAAAAAAGCTCTATCTATTAAAAAAAATAATTCTCGAACTTTTAATGATAAAGACTTTTTTCTAACTTCATTGTTTGATGAAGTTGTTACAAAAAAAGAAATAGTTGATTTTTCTAAGGATTGCCCCATTTTAAAAAGAGAATATGATTCTAATGGTGATAGAAAGAGTTTATATGTTTTATTGGTTGAATATTGTAAGTCTGAATATGATATGTTACATTGTAGAAATAAAAAAAATATTGAACTATATAAATTTTATAGAGAATTCATAAATGATATTTTACTTAATAATACGGACGTTGTTAATTTTGATTATATGTGTAATTTAATTAAGGAAATTGAAGCATTACCAGGTAATTTAAATGATAATGTTCCTTATGGTGAAATTTATAAGGGAAAAGTTTTAATGTTACAAAATAATAAACAAAATATAGGTTCTTTTGGAAAAATGGTTTAACATGTTGAATTAGTAAAGAATGACAAAATGTCATTCTTTTTTGGTTTAAACTATTTAAATTTTTTCTTCGCACTTTTTATTAATATATCTAATATTTCGGTGTATGTATATCCATCATGTATAAATAACTTTGGAAACATACTTATCTCTGTAAAACCAGGAATTGTATTTATTTCATTGAAGTATAATTCATCGTTTGTTTCATCATATAAAAAATCGCAGCGAGCAAAATCATTGCATTCTAGTATTTTAAATACATTTCTTGCTGTTTCTTTTATTTTTAGAATTGTTTCTTTCTTTAAATTGGTATCAACTATTACTTCGGTATTTTTTATATATTTTGCTTCATAATCATAAAAACCATTACTTTTTATTTCGCCAACACTTGATGTTATTATGCCATTATTGTTTATAATTCCTACTTCTAATTCTCTTGCTTTTATGAATTTTTCAACTATTACTTTTTTATCATATTTGAAAGCATTTGTTAATGCTTTTATTAATTCTTTTGTATTATTTGCTACGCTTATGCCAATACTTGATCCACCATTTGCTGGTTTTATTATAACTGGAAATGTAAATTTTTCTATTATTTCTTTAATTTTGCTTTTTTTATTTACAATAATATATGGTACTTGTTTTATGTTATATTTATCTAATATTGTTTTACAGAATCCTTTATCCATTGCTAGAGCACTACTGATTGTATTTGATCCCACATATTTGATATTGAATGTTTCAAGTAGTCCTTGTAATTTTCCATCTTCTCCTATATTTCCATGAATAAGTGGAAAAACAATATCAAGTTCTTTTAGGTATTCAATAATATTCTCTAATAATTTTCCGTCTTTATACCAATTTCCATCTTTATCAACATAAATTTCTGATACATCATATTTTTTATTTATGTTGTTTATAACACTATTTTTTGATTTTATAGAAACATCATGTTCAAATGATTTTCCTCCATATATAAGTCCTATTTTTTCCATAGTTCCTCCTATTTGAATGATATGCAAAAAATGATCAATTATTGACCATTTTTATAAAATTCTAGTAATTCTTTAAATCTGTTAAAGTGAACAACTTCTCTTTGTCTTAAGAATGATAATGGACCTAATAGATCTGGATCATTCGTTTCGTTCATTAAATTTTCATATGTAGCTCTTGCTCTTTCTTCTGCGGCCATATCACTTTGTAAATCAACTATATAGTTTCCTGATGATTCTATATAAGAAGCTGTATATGGCACACCATTTGCATCTACTGGATAGATACCTCTATTGTGCTGAGTATAGTAACCTATTAATCCGGCATTATTTAATTCTTCAATTGTCGCGCCTTCCATTAGTTGATATGCCATTGTTGCAATCATTTCTACATGGGCAAGTTCTTCTGTTGCAATATCATTTAATAAAGCACTTCCTCTTTCATCTGGCATAGTGAATTTTTGGCAAAAATACCTCATTGCTGCACCAATTTCACCATCTGGTCCTCCTAGTTGAGCAAGTAATGTTTTAGCCATTTTTAAATCTTTGTTTTTAATATTTATGGGGTATTCCAATTTCTTAACGTATTTTAACATTTTACCTCCTTAATTTTCCCATGGCCATGGTGCTTTCTCCCATGCCCAAGGGTATGTATTATTGGCATCACTATCTAATGTTAGTGGACCATACCTGTTTTCATATTCTCTGACTAAATTATTTTTTTCTATCCTGTATCTATTGAATAAATCAATATGTTCTTTTGAATTGGGATAGATATCTAGATATAAGTTTAAGTCGGTCATTGCAAATCCTAACGCATCAATGCTTGTTAGCATTTTTGCTTGATCATTTGCTGGCTCAATATTGTAAGGATTATTTAATTTATAGGGGTCATATAAATCCTTAAACATATTTCCCCTAATGAAGCCTTGGTATGGGTCATATAGATTAGTCGTTTTAGTTTGATAGTTTTGTTGCTCATAATTTGGCTGAGTTTGATAATTCATATTTCCCATATTAGGTATAAAATTATAGTAATTCATTTTTCCCTCCTAAAATATAATAGTTATTTAGTCTAAATTTGTTTGGGTTTTAACCTATTAGACTTTATTTTTATATAAAAAAATGATACAATTATTTAGAGGTGTTAATGTTGAAAAAATATAGTTTTTATATTGCTTTAGTTGGTATTGTTTTAATTTTATTTTCTGCTTTATTGTTATTTAGAAATTCAAATAAAAAAGTAGATATGAGTGGACCAAAGAGTAGAATTGATGATGTAAGTAGAGAAGTTGCTGAATTAGAAGTTACAGATAAGTTTGAAAGTACAAAAAAGTATGAAGTTGTTCTTAGTGAAATTCAACTTAGTATAAATGAGCTTGATGGAACTAATTTTGAAATGTATAAAAATAAAGATATTTCTTTGTTTGATTATTATGTAAATAATAAAAAAATAAAAGAGTATAATAGTGAATTAGAAAATTTAAGAAAAAAAATATATGAAAAATTAAAATAAAATTTTATTATGAATAATAAAAGATTCAGCTTGAGTGAACTGAATCTTTTTCTAATTCTTTAATAAAATTGTCAATATCTGTTTTTGGTATTCTTGTTGTGGAATATTGTTTCAGTAAATTACAACCATTAATAGCTTTTTCACAAGATATAATTTTTTTATTTTTCATTAGTTTTATTATTTTCAATGTCCGATAAACTTCAATACCATTTTCTTCAGAATATTTTTTTAATCTATTATCACCAGTAGCTAGTATATAATTATTATCTCTTGCAATTATAAAATTAATTAAATCATATGCAGATAATTTTTTTTCTATATTACTCAATTTATTTGCTTCTATCAATTGCGATGCAGATGCTGGCATTACTTTTAATTTACTTATTAATTTAATATTGCCAGTTTTTGAATTTATTTCATCGTTTTTTACCATATCACTTATGTATACATTATCAAGTTCAATAAAATCTTCTAATATATTAGCATTATTTAAATCTGTTATTATATTAGTATCGGTAATTATTATCTTTGCTGTTATATTCATCTAATGTAACACCTAATAATTCACAAGCTTTATTTAATGAAATTATTTCATCAGCTTCTAATTTGTATACTATTTTTTTGAATTGATATGATATTTCTGGTTGAATAGGATTTGGGTCAGTTTTCCCTATATATTTACTTAAAAATATGATTAAATTTTTATATAAATACTCTGATATAATATTTAAGTCTTTTAATCTATATACAATTGCTGCATAGCTAACTTTAAACTCATTTTTAAAGGCTTTTAATTCAAAGAAATTTATATTTCTTCTTGTGCAACCAAATTCACTTATTACTGCTTCTTTTGGCATTAATAAAGCACTTGCAAATCTATTGCATAGTTTTTCTTCATCTGAGTTATTTATGTCAAGTATTAGGTGACCTAATTCATGTGCAATAGTAAATCTTTGTCTTGCACCATCTTTTATACCATCTAATATAGCAATGATAGGTACATTATTAACTATTTCACTTAGACCATCAAAATCATTAAAACGATTATCAAGATTTTTTACTTGAATTATAATAATCCCTAAATTTTCGAGAATATTGATTAAATCTGATATTGGTTGTCTATTTGATATTTCAATATGGTTTCTGAAATCACTTGCTGCTTTTTCAGCATCTTCAGTATTTTTACAAAAATATTTTTCAAATTTAATATAATTGGTGCTTATATTATTCATTTCTATAACTTCTAAATATTTTGCTACTTCATTTTGAATTAATTCTTCTAAGATTTTTAAATTTTGACCAGTTAGTTTCTTTTTCTTTCTAAATGAAGTGAATTTCATTTTAGGTGCATCATAAACTTTTAATAAATCAATTGTTTTAACATTATATGCGTTGGCAAATTCGATTAATTTTGTTGAATCCAGCGCGATTTTACCTTGTTCATATTTAGATATTGCAGTCGCACTCATATTTAAGAGATCACCTGCAGCTTTTAGGGATAAGTTTTTTAATAGTCTTATTCTTTTTAAATTTTTTCCAATTTCATCCATTTTGTTCGCCCTTTCTTTGTTTATATTTTAACACAAAAAAGTAGAAACGTAAACCATAATATTAAATTTTATTTAATATTTTTGTTGAATGATTATATTAGTTTTGCTACAGTTTTTAATAAACATTATTTATTGTATTTAAATGTTATTAATATTTTTATTCTATTTGTATTGTAAAAATGTAAAAAAAAATTTATAATTTTAATAGGTGATGAATGTGAAGATTCCGAAAGAATTTGAAGAGAGAATGAAAAATATTATACCTGACTATAAAAAGTTTGTTTTAGAGTGTGAAAATGATAGTATTAAAGGTATAAATGTTAATATAAATAAAATAAGTGTAGATGATTTTAAAAAGATATTTCCTTATAAAATATCAAAAATACCTTACTCTGATAATAGTTTTTATTTGGAAGAAAATGTTAAATTTGGTACTCATCCATATCATCATGCAGGACTTTTTTATAGTCAAGATCCAGGAGCATGTATGCCTGTTAATTCTATAGATATTAAAGATGATTATAAAGTTCTTGATTTATGTGCAGCACCAGGTGGTAAGAGTATTCAAATCGCGCAAAAATTAAAGAATGGATTTTTGGTTTCAAATGAATATGATAAAAAAAGAGCTAGTATATTATATAGTAATATTGAGAGAATGGGTTTAACTAATGTTATTATTACTAATTCAGATGTTTTTAAATTAAAAAATTCTTATCAAGGTTATTTTGATTTAGTTTTAATAGATGCTCCTTGTTCAGGTGAAGGAATGTTTAGAAAAAACTATGAAGCTATTAAAAATTTTAGTATTGATAACATTAATTTATGTGTTAAAAGACAGAAAGAAATATTAGAAGCAGCTGCTTATATGGTTAAACCAGCTGGATTTATTTTATATTCTACTTGTACTTATGAAAAAGAAGAAAATGAGAATATGGTAGATTGGTTCTGCAAAAACTATAATTATTCTTTAAAAAAATTAAATAGTAATATTGACAAATATACTGTTAAAGGTTTAGAACCTGCTACTTATTCTAGAAGATTCTATCCTCATATTTCAAAAGGTGAAGGACAATTTATGGCTTTAATGCAAAATAATAATAGAATTAATACGTTTGTTGATAAAAGAGAGATGAAAGGTCCAAGTAAAGAAGAAAATAAAATAATAGATGAATTTTTAGGTAATTTAGATATCAAATTAGATGTTAAAGTTTTAAATAATAAAGTATTTATAGAAGCTGGAGATGTACCAAATAATGTTCATGTTATATCATCTGGTGTTCAAGTTGGAGAAATTAAAAATAATTACTTTTTGCCTAACCATTATTTGTTTATGGCTTATGGAAAATATTTTAAAAATAAATGTGATTTAGATATATCTGATGAAAGAATTTTAAAATATTTAAGAGGAGAAGAAATCGAAGCTGATGTTATAAATGGTTACGGCGTTTTGATGGTAAGTGGTTATCCATTAGGTGGATATAAAGCAGTTAATGGAAAATTAAAAAATCATTATCCGAAAGGACTAAGAAATGTATGTTGACTAAATTAATAATAATTATATTATTTACTATATGTAGTATTTTTATTGAAGAATTATATAGGACAAAAAAAAATAGATCTTCTAAAAAAGTAATCCCTAATCTTACGCCTGCTGAATTGAAATATAATTATAGTTCACTTGTTAATGAGAGAGATTTAACTTCTATAATTGTTAATTTGGGTCAAAAGGGATACATTAAAATTACAAATGATAAAATAATTAAATTAAAAAAATATCGTGAAAATATTAAATGTGAAGAACTTATGTTTAATTCTTTATTTAAAAAAGGTAATGCTGTTAAAATTAATGAACTTCATAGAAATTTATATAGAGATATAAGTGATATTGTTCATGCAATTGATAATAAACAATTAAGAAAAGAAATGAATGAAAAAGAAGAACTATTTTTAAACAATAGTTTAGTTATCTTTACTTTTATAATATTTTTGTTTATTAACATTAGTTTAGATTATAATATTTTAAAAAAAATAATAATTACTATTATGATGTGGGCTTGTTTTGTTTCTTTAGTAAGAGTTTATACAAGTAAAAATAGTATAAGATCTAAAATACTTGTTACTATTCTTGCTATTATTATTGGTTTTCCTTTTTACTTTATGAGTATATTAAAAATTGAAAATAATATGATATTATTTATAGTTGGTCACCTTGCGTGTATTATTATAATTAATACTTTAAAATCTTTAATACCTAAAACAAAAACGGGTTTAAATTTAAAGGGAGATGCGGAAAAATTCAATAATTATTTAATTAATATCACAAAGGATGAAGTTAAAGATATTTTGGAAAAAGAACCTGATTTTTTGGAAAAAACTTTTCCTTATGCATATGCTTTTAATCACACTTTTAAATGGAAAAGATTTTTAAGAAGGTATAACAAAAAATTATTATGGTTTGATGGTAAAAATATTGAATTATCAGAAACCTTGATTAAAATAAAAAATCAGATTGTTAAGTCTGGTCATAAGGAGGATTAAATGAAGAAAATTGTTGATTTATTAACTTTAAGGAACGAAACGATTGCTACAATGGAATCTTGTACTGGTGGTTTTATTGTGAATGAGATAACTAATATTCCTGGAGCTTCAAATGTTCTTAAATTTAGTTGTGTTACTTATTCTAATGAATATAAAATTAAAATGGGAGTTCCTAAAGATGTTATTGATGAGTACTCTGTTTATAGTATTAATACAGCTATAGAAATGGCTAGAGCTATTTGCAAATTTTCTAATTCGACATATGGTATAGGGGTAACTGGTCAACTTAATAGGAAAGATCCTAATAATGATTCTGATGATTATAGGATGGTTTATATTTGTATTTATAATAGTACTACTGGGAACCAAAAAACAATTACTTTAGAATCACTTGATGATAGAGTAAAAAGTAAGAAAAAAATATGTTTGGTTATAGAAAAGATTTTAAAAGAATTTATAGAAAGTTCAAAATAATTGTTTTGAACTTTTTTCTATGATATACTAAATATATAAAGTAGGAGGTTGTAATGAATAAAATAAGTATAGTTGCTTTAGAATCTATTAGAGATATTGCAATTAAAACAAATGATTATTTAAAAAAAATAAATAATCAAAAAGAGGATTTTTTAGTTGAGACAGAAGAAATAAGGTTTAGTAATGGAGAAGGTAAAATTAAATTATTAAATACTATTAGAGGAAAAAATGTTTATATTATGACGGATATAGGAAATCATAGTATAACATATAAAATGTATGGTTATGAAAATCATAAATCACCTGATGATCATTTAGAAGATGCAAAAAGGGTTATTTCGGCTATAAGAGGTCATGCTGATAGTATAACTTTAATAATGCCTTTGTTATATGCTTCTAGGCAACATAGAAGGAAGGGGAGAGAATCTTTAGATTGTGCGATTGCTTTAAAGGAGCTTGAGAATTTGGGTGTGAAAAGTATTATAACTTTTGATGTTCATGATGAAAATATTCAAAATGTTGTACCTTTGATGGCTTTTGAAAATTTTTTCCCAACTGTTAATATTATCAATGAAATATTAACTAATGAACAAATTGATTATGAGAATACAATTATTATAAGTCCTGATACAGGTGCATTTAATAGAGCTAGATATTATGCTGATATGTTAAAAGTTGATGTTGGTATATTCCATAAAAGAAGGGATTTAACGAAGGTTGTAAATGGTAAAAACCCTGTAATTGCGCATGAATATTTGGGTAAAGATGTTAATAGTAAGGATTGTATTGTTGTAGATGATATGATTGCTTCTGGAGAATCAATGTTAGATGTTGCAACTGAATTAAAAAGAAGGGGCGCAAGGAATATATATTTAGCTTCAACATTTGGATTATTCTGTAATGGTAAAGATGTATTTGATAAAGAATATGAAAATAATTCATTTAATAGAGTATATACAACTAATTTAACGTATGTTTCTGAAAATATTAAAAAATCTATTTGGTATAAAGATGTAGATTGTTCTATTTTTATTGGTAAGATTATAAATCAGTTGAGTAATAATTATTCAATAACACCTCTTTTACAGGGAGATCCTGATGCTTTTAAAGATGTTCAAAAGAAATTACTGAAAAGGTAATTTTTTTTTATTTTTTTAATATAATTGAATGGTGATAACGTGCTATTTATAAAGGGATTAATAATTGGAATAGGTAAAATCTTGCCTGGTGTTAGTGGTTCTTTAATTGCAATTTCAATGAAAGTTTATACCCCTCTTTTGGAAAGTATAAGTAACTTTTTTAAAAATCCTAAAAAAAATTTGAAATTTCTATTTCCTATATTATCAGGAATTATAATTTCTGTTATTTTGTTTAGTAATATTATAAGAATTTTAATAAATAAATATTATTTTCTGGTATTATTACTTTTTATTGGATTAATTATTGGTTCTACTGATTTTTCATTTGAAGAGTTTAAAAATAAAAAATTTGTTAAAATTATTATTTTTATGTTTGTTTTTTTATCTATAATTCTTATTAACAAATTGTCCTTTAATATTAAACTTAATGATAATTTTTTAACATATATTATACTTGGTATTATTGAAGCTTTATCAACTATAATTCCTGGTATAAGTGGAACTGCTATATTTATTGTTTTGAAGAAATATGATTTAATACTTGAGATATTGAGTAATCCTTTTAAAAATTTTTTAATTCTTATACCTTTTGTATTTGGAATAATAATTGGTGTAATTGCTATTTCTAAAATAATTCTTTA